>NZ_DATLXO010000148.1:0-38095 GCF_035575815.1 Iamia sp. | reverse complement strand
CGAACGGGGACATGCCGTCACTCGCGAGGGCGACGACCCGGTGGGGGTCGGAACGGGAGGCGCACGGTGGTGGCATAGGCACCATCTTGGCAGGAAAGTGGCAGGTCTGCGCAGTCCTGCCACTCGTCGGGTGCGGTTGGCCGGCGCATCGTGGAAGCCATGGACCCGCTACTCCGCCTCGTGATCGATCCCTCTCGGCCCGACGGGCGAGCGGGCGCCGGGAACCGGGTCGACGCCCGTGGCTCGGGCCACCGCTCAGGCCCCCCGCGCCCCGACCTTCGGCCCCCGGCGGGCATGCGCCGGATCCTCGGCGCCGTCGGCAGGATCCTCGCCCCGCTGGCCCACGCCCTCGCCGACGACGCCGCCGAGCGCGCCGAGGTGTGGGGCGAGGGCCTCACCGGGACCCCGGCGCCGCGCCCGCGTCGCCCGCAGCACCGACCGTGAACGCCCCACTCGCGGCGGTGGCTCCCGCCCCGGGACCGGATCGGGGCCGCGGTTCGGGTGATGCGAGCCTCGGGGCGAGCGGACCTCGGACTCGTGGGATGGGCCGGTGAGGGGTCGGTCGGGCAGCATGATCCGCTGTGTCGTTCGTCGAAGCCGTCGTCCTGGGGATCGTCCAGGGCCTCACCGAGTTCCTGCCCGTGTCGTCGAGCGGGCACCTGCGCATCGTGCCTGCCTTCCTCGGCTGGGAGGACCCCGGGACCGCGTTCACCGCCGTCACCCAGCTCGGCACGGTTCTCGCCGTGGTCATCTACTTCCGCCGGGACCTGTGGCGGGTGGCCACCACGTGGCTGCGCTCGCTCGGCGATCCGGAGCTCCGGTCGACCCTCGATGCCCGCCTGGGTTGGTACCTGATCCTGGCCACGGTGCCGATCTCGCTCGCGGGCCTGGCGTTCAGGGACGAGATCGAATCCGGCGCACGGGACCTGCGGCTCATCGCGGCATCGCTCATCGTCGTCGGTGTCGTGCTCTTCGCCGCCGAGCGCGTCGCTCGCCGGACCCGCACCATCGAGGAGGTCGACACCCGCTCGGCCGTCGTCGTCGGCGCCGCCCAGGCCCTAGCCCTCGTGCCCGGAGTGTCGCGCTCGGGGGCGACGATCAGCGCCGGGCTGTTCCTCGGCTTCACCCGCGAGGCGGCGGCGCGCTTCTCGTTCCTGCTCTCGATCCCCGCCGTGGTGCTCTCCGGCGTGGTGACTGCGCCGGATGTGGCCGCCGGCGACGGTCCCGGCATCGCCGAGACGGTCGTGGCCACCGTGCTGGCCTTCGTCGTCGGCTACGCCGCCATCGCCTGGCTCCTCAAGTACCTCATCACCCACACCACCGCCGTGTTCGTCGTTTACCGTGTGGCCCTCGGGGTGCTGCTGATCGCCCTGCTGGCCGCCGGCGTGCTCGACGCCCGCTGATCGAGCCGAGGGGATGTCGAGCCGCGCCGTGAGGCACCGTCTATAGGGAACCCCCGCCCTCCGCGGCTCCCCATGACTTCGGGATCGACCCCCGCGGGCCCGCGTCTGATCATTCGACGATGCGCAGTCCCATGAGTCCGAGGAGGACGAGGCCGATGCAGGCGAGGCGGACGGGCGAGACCGACTCGTCGAGCAGGACTATGCCGGCAGTCACCACGCCAACTGCGCCGAGCCCGGTCCACAGAGCGTACGCGGTCCCCACCGGCAGGTCTCGGAGGGCGAACGACAGGAGCACGAGGCTGGTGTTGGCGATGGTGAGGGCGGCGACGCTGGGCCACAGTCGTGTCAACCCATCGGACCGTTCGAGGGCGACCGCCCAGATGACCTCGAGGAGCGCGGCGGTGATGAGGATGAGCCAGGCCATGGTCGGGGCGTTAGGCCGCGAATCCGCCGTCGACTGACAGGGCGGCGCCGGTGACGTACCGCGCCTCGTCGCTGGCCAGGAACACGACCATGGCGGCGACCTCGTCAGGCGTGCCGTACCGGTCGAGGGCGATGTGGCGTCGTTCGGAGCTTGCGGTGGGGCCGTCGGCCGGGTTCATCTCGGTGTCGGTCGATCCCGGGTGAACGACGTTGGCGGTGATCCCTCGGGGGCCGAGGTCGCGTGCCAGGCCTTTGGTCATGCCCACCGTGGCGGCTTTGCTGGCGGCGTACAGCGTGACTCCGGCCTCGGGGACTCGGTCAACGAAGCAGCTCCCGATGGTGATGATCCGTCCACCGTCGTGCATCACGGTCGCCGCCGCCTGCGAGGCGACGAAGGGTGCGATCACGTGGATCGCGATTGTCCGCTCGACCTCTTCGGCCGTCACGTCTTCGAGGGGACCGAGGGGGGCGATCCCTGCGTTGTTGACGAGGATGTCAAGGCCACCGAGCGCGTCGGTGGCGCGGATGACGGCGTCAGTGACCGAGTCCCTCTGCGCGCTGTCGGCGTGGATGGGGAGGCCTCGGCGGCCTGCGGCCTTGATGTCGGCCGCCACCGACATGGCGCGGTCGGTGCGGTTGAGGTAGGTGAACGCGACGTCCGCCCCGTGGTCTGCCAAACCGGTCGCGATCGCAGCGCCGATGCCACGACTTCCTCCGGTCACCAGTGCGGTCTTGCCTGTCAGGTCCATGGCGATCCTTTGTGTAGTGATTTCTGTACTATTCGCTAGACCGTATCCTTCGACGGGTACCTTCGCAACGACTGGGGGCCCGATGGCCGACACGATCGTGAGGAACAGTGATGGCTCGGAGAGGGCGGCCGCGCGGGTTTGATCGGGCTATGGCGCTCGAGGCCGCCATGAGAGTCTTCTGGGAGCGGGGCTACGACAGCAGCTCACTCGCCACGCTCGCCGCTGAGATGGGTGTTTCCATGCCCAGCCTCTACGCCGCGTTCGGCAGCAAGGAGGCACTCTTCCGGGAGGCCGTCGAGCTGTATGACTCCACCGCAGGCGCAGCTGCAGAGCGGGCACTGCTGACGGGAGCTACGGCAGAGGCTGGCGTGGAGGCGATGCTGCGCAGCAACGCCGACATGTTCAGCGATCCGGGCACCCCATCGGGCTGCCTGATCGTCCTCGGAGGCGGTACGTGGATGCCAGACGACGAGCCGGTCGCCCAGTTCCTCTCGGAGCATCGGCGAACCGACCGGAACCTCATCGCCGACAGGATCCGCGACGGCGCGGCCGCAGGAGAGCTCCCGACCGACAGTGACGCTGATTCACTGGCGGCGTTCTTCGCCTCGGTGATCAACGGCATGGCCATCCTGGCTCGAGATGGCGCCTCTCGTGCCGAGCTCCATGCCGTCGTCGACCTGGCCATGACCAGCTGGCCGTGAACGGCGAGGTCGCCCCCGTGTTGGACACCGCGCGAGCTGGGCCGCCGGGCCTTCCCCGCTCGGTCAGCGTGACTGCCTGTGACCTGCTGCGCTGTCGCCACCACCGAAGTCGGGCAAGGCCCAGAGGCAGGCGGGCCTAGCTGGCCTGGCGAAACCAGGGGTGACCTGGGCCTGCTGTCTGGAGCGGGTGACGGGAAACGAACTCGCGTTCCCAGTTGACCAGGAGCGGTGAGCAGGGCGTTCGCCGGTTTCTCCAAGCCAGCGAGGGTGCGGCGTGTCGTCCCGTTCCGTCTCGTCATCCCGGTCCCGCTCCGTAAGGTCACGCTAGGGTCACGCCGCCTTGGCCCGGGGTGCTCAGCTTTCCCCCTGCGGACCGTCGGACGAACTGCCATGGCTGCCGGAGCCGAAGGCCGCTACCGTTGCGCGTGTGGCCACGAAGTTGGAGCTCGACCCCGCACTGCAAGCGGTGGTCGAGCGTGCTCGCGAGTTGGCCCGCGAGCGCGGCGAGTTGCTCGACCGTCCGTGGACCCCGCCCGCTGACCCGCTTCCCGAGGCGGCACGGGAGGCCCTGCGCGACTGGGTCGACAGCGGTGATTACGACCGGGCGGTCGCAGAGATCGTCGCCGACGACCCGGACATGCAGGCTCAGTCGTAGCCGGTCAGCTTCGTGGCGCTGGTCGTCGACGACCACCTGCTCTTGGACCTGCTCACCGAGGACGTCCGCGGTTGGCTGGCGGAAGCGGTGTCGGAGGCCGCGGTCTACACGACGGCCAGCTGGTACTACCGGGTGGCGAACGCGTCCGAGCACGGCTCGGGCCAAGGATCGCTGTCAGGCCGCATCGCTGCCGTCGCCGAGCCGGCCCGCACCGCTCTGCGCGCTCGGATCGCTCGACTGCCCGATGAGATCGGACTCGTCGGACCGCTCACGCTTGTGCCGGTCATGGCCCGGCTCGACACACAGAGACGGCTGAACTACCTGAGCGCCGAGGCGTTGGCGCTCGCCTTGCTCACCGATGCGACCGCGGCGGTTCGCACCGACAGTCCGCCGCTTCGCAATGCCTGCGACGCACTCCAGGTCGAATACCGGGTGGTCGACGCACCGTAAGCCAACCCGCCGACCAGATCCGAGCCACGGGGCTTTACCTCGCCCGGTTCAGATCCACTGCCCGACTTGTCCTCGGAGCGGTTCGCCGGCCGAGCAGGCGAATGCAGCCAGGCTGTGGCCCTGGCCCTGGGAGCCGCTCTCCGAGTTCGACGCCTCCGGCCCACTGGGCACGGGCGTTCACCCCCGGACCGGCTCCGAGCGCCCGGTACCGTCGAGGCGGTGGCTGCCGACGAGCGCGAGGGCTGTCCGACCGGAGTGACCGGGCAGGCGGACGCCCAGCGCCGGGTATGGACGATCGGCGACTACCCGGTCCGCAGGACCAACATCCGGCAGTGACCAACGGTAGAAGGAGAGCGATGGAGACCACGAGGGAGCGGATGATCGTCGCGATGGCGCATCTCGTTCGTGCCAATGGCTACAGCGGCACCGGCCTGAACCAGATCATTACCGACGCCCGGGCGCCGAAGGGATCGATGTACCATCACTTCCCCGCCGGCAAGGAGGAACTCGGCGAGGCCGCCATCGCCTATTACGGCGACGTGGTGCGCTCCCTGCTCGAGCGCTGCCTCGGTGAGGGGTCCGTGGTCGACGGGATCGAGCGTTTCGTCGACGCCCTGGCCAACCAGCTCGAGCGCTCGGAGTTCTACGACGGCTGTCCCGTCGGGCTCATGGCGATGGAGGTGGGGCCGGCCAACGACCGGCTTGCCGCCGCCACCCAAGCAGCGTTCGACCTGTGGATCGCCTCGGTTGAGACCCACCTCCGCGCTGCGGGGGTGCCGGATGCCACTGATCGCGCCACTGCGATCATCGCCGCGGTCGAAGGCGGTGTCATCCTCGCCCGTTGCCACCGCTCAGCGGCGCCCTTGCGCGCTGTCTCCCGAGGCATCGCCTTGCTTGCTGTCTGACGCCCGCGACCGGTTGACTCACTAGACCGGTCTACCTAGTCTACCCAGATGACCTCGGTACGTATCGAAGACGACGGCCCGGTTCGATCCCTTGTGCTGTGCCGGCCCCTGGAGCTGAACACCATCACCGCCGGCCTCCGCGACGAGCTCGATGAGGCGCTGCTAGCCGCCGACGCCGAGGAACGGGTGCGGGTGGTTCTGCTCCGCGCCGAGGGTCGAGCGTTCAGCGCCGGCTTCGCGCTCGAGGCCGGCACCACCGCCCAGGGTGGGGAGGGGCGCGACCGGGTGTGGGACTCCGTCGCCGACCTGCAGATGATCTCGACCTTCGCTCGGGTCTGGGCGCGCTTGCACGACCTGTCCAAGCCGACCGTCGCCGCGGTGCAGGGTTGGTGCGTGGCCGGCGGCACCGATCTTGTGCTGAACGCCGACCTGATCGTCGCCGCTGACAGCGCCCGGTTCGGTTACCCGCCCGCCCGTGTCTGGGGGACCCCCGAAGCGCCCTGGGCCTGGATCGCTCGCCTCGGCGTGGAGCGGGCCAAGCGCTACCTCTTCACCGGCGACGAGATCCCTGGCCCCGTCGCCGCCGAGATCGGCCTGGTGCTCGAGTGCGTGCCCGACGAGGAGCTCGAGCCCCGATCGATGGCCTTGGCCCAGCGCATCGGTCGACTGCCGCTCAACCAGCTGCGGATGATGAAGCTGCTCTGCAACCAGGTCAACGACCACGCGTACGCGCCGGCGACGTCGCGACTGCTCGGATGCCTCTTCGACGGCATCGCCCGCCACACCCAAGAAGGGCTCGACTTCGTCGAGCTGGCCAGAGCCGACGGGGCGATGGCGGCGGTCCGCCGCCGCGACGAGCCATTCGCCGACTACGGGCAGCGGCCGGCAACGTGAGCGACGAGCGCCGGCGGCGGGTGCCGCGGTTCCCGATCGAGGCGGGCCACATCCACGTGTTCGCCGCCGCGATCGGCGATTCCAACCCGGCGTTCCAGGTCGCCGGTGGTGCGGCGATCGCCCCACCCACCTTCACGATCGCCGCCGCCCACTTTGATCCCGACTTCCCGCTGCGGCCTCGCACGGGCCAGCCCTGGCCCGGCTCGGGGGCTGGGCCATCCGAATCCATGGCCGAGGACGTCGCGTGCCAGTCGTCGGCCGGACGCGCGCCGGAAGTGCTGGGCGACTCTTTGACCGTGGCGGCCACTGTCACCGCCGTCCGACCACTCGACCACGACGGCTCAGAGGTTGACCTCGAGTTGGTCACCAACAACCAGGACGGCGACACCGTGCTCACGGGCACCGCCACGGTCACCGCACCCGCTCCATGACGGTCGCCTACGAGCAATCCGGCCGAATCGTCACGATCACCATCCAGCGGCCTGAGGCGCGCAACGCCGTTGACGCCGAGACGGCCGACTGGCTTACCGCGGCGATGCGACGCTTCGATGCCGCCGACGACGCCGATGTCGCCGTGCTCACCGGAGCCCCACCCGACTTCTGCGCCGGTGCCGACCTCAAGGCCCTCACCCGCGACCGTGACGCGGCGTCCCGACGCGTCACCGCCGGCCTGGCGCCCATGGGCCTCGCCCACCTGCACGTCACCAAACCGACCATCGCCGCGATCGAAGGCTACGCCGTCGCCGGGGGCCTCGAGCTTGCCCTCTGGTGCGATTTGCGCATCGCAGCCGTCGATGCCGTGCTCGGCGTGTACAGCCGGCGGTGGGGCCTGCCTCTCATGGACGGCGGCTCGGTGCTGCTGCCCCGGATCGTCGGGCACGGCCGAGCGTTCGATCTTGCCCTGACCGGCCGAGGCGTGGATGGGAACCGCGCCGAGGCGATCGGGCTCGTCACCCAGGCCGTGCCCAAGGGCGAGGCGCTGGCAACGGCCCTTGAGGTGGCGGCCACGATCGCCGCCCACCCCCAGGCGGCGGTCCGCAGCGATCGACGATCGATCCACGAGCAGTGGAACCTCGACCTGGCGACCGCGCTCGAGCATGAGATGGCGCTCGCCCTCGTCGCCCTCGACTCCGGTGAGGGTGCAGCCGGGGCTGCCGCCTTCGCGCGGGAATGACATGAAGCACCCACCTCCGGGGGACCTGGTGGACGCAACTGCTTCCGCCAACGACACCCCCGCTTCGCTTTCGCCCTGCGACGCCCTCGTCCCTGACCACTTCAAGCGGGCCGCCACGACGACGGCCAGCCGGGCGATGGCCTACCTGGAGTTGAGTCCCAGGTAGTGGGTAGCGGGCGTAGGTCCCCCGGACGCAATGATCACCGCGTCAGGCCCTGCTGGATTCACACCTGTCGGGACCCTGGGCCTCACGTCCCCGGCGGGCGCAGGGCCAACACGAGCGGTCCCGCCGTGAGGGCGGCGGCCACCTCCGCGGCTTCGCCCCGGCGAACGGCGAGCACCACCGTCTCGTCCTCTGCGCCCAGCACGGTCGCCCCGGTGGCCACCACGTCGGGCGCCCGGGCCCCGACCGGCAGGTCGCCGTCGGGTCCGCCGCCCACGGCTCCGCCGGCGAGGACATCGACCGAGTCACCGACCTCGAGCGGCAGGCCGGGCACCGCGACCGGCACCGACACGGCCCGTTCGTCAGCCGCGAGGCGCCCGGCGGGGCCGGTGGCGTCGGTCCCGCTGATGCGCGACGCCACCAAGGCCTCGCCTGGCGCCAGGGCCACCAGGGCGGTGCGTCCGGTCGGGGGCTGGGAGAGCGCCTCGTCGGGCACGAGGGCCCGAGGCCACGGACGGACCTCGAGGTCGTCGCGGCCGAGCACGGCGCCGGCCTCGACCGGCTGAGCGACGACCACCACGGGCTGCACTTCGCCGTAGGCCGCCTCGGCCGCCTGCGCTCGGCTGAGCGCCCCGTCGACGACCAGGCCGGTGGCCATCGTCAGCGTCGCAGCCGCGACATACCAGAGCACGGCGCGACGGGGGAGGCGGGGGCGGACGGGCCGCAGTGAGCGGCGGGGGCGGAAGGGGAGCATGGGCGCGACCTCTCGTCGGGTGTCGACGGGGGAAGCGCCCGGCCACCGTTCCCCGGTACCCGCCTCCGGAACCCCGGCCCCGCGTGACGCTCAGCTGCGCGGCGAGGGGCGACGCTCAGGCGGGGAAGTCGGGGGTGAGGCCGCCGGGGGCCTCGGCGCACCCACACGTACGCTCCTGCGGCACGGCGGCGAGGGCCGTCACCAGCACCTCGCGCAAAAGGGGCACGTTGGCCTCGAAGGTGGCGAAGACCTGGGCCTGGGTGACCGGCGCCATGGTCGCGTCGTCGTCGACGCCGGCGTCGTAGTCGGTGACGAGGGCGGCCGACGCGTAGCAGAGCCCCAGCTCGCGCGCGAGAGCGGCCTCGGGCATCTGGGTCATGTTGATCACCGTCGCCCCCTGGTCGCGATGGAGGTGCGACTCGGCGCGGGTCGCGAACCGTGGACCGCCGATGACCACGACGGTGCCGCCGTCGTGCACCGGCAGGGGACCACCGGTGGCCGCCCTCAACAGCGTCGAGCGCAGCTCGGGGCAGTACGGATCGGCCAGCGACACGTGGTTCACCGTCGGCCCGTCGAAGAAGGTGTCGGCCCGTCCCCACGTGCGATCGATGGCCTGGTCGACGACGACGAGGTCGCCGGGGTGCACGTCGGCTCGCAGCGACCCTGCTGCGCACGGCCCGAGCACCCGGGTGACGCCCAGGGCGCGCAGGGCCCACAGGTTCGCCCGGTACGGCACCCGGTGCGGGGGGAGGTGGTGGCCGACGCCGTGGCGCGGGAGGAACGCGACCTCGCGGTCACCGATCCGGGCGATCTGGATCGGGCCCGACGGCGCGCCCCACGGGGTGGTGACCAGAACGGTCTCGACCTCGTCCAGCAACGAGGTGAGCCCGGACCCGCCGATGACGGCGAGGTCGATGGCGTCGGCGACCACCGGGTCGGCCGGTTCAGCTCGACGAGCGGCCGGAGCTCGACGCCGGCGTGGGCTGCGACGAGCCCTTGGCCTCGCCCTTCGACCCAGACGACCCGCCCTGGCCCGAGTCCTTCGAGCGGCCCGAGTCCTTCGACCTCTCCGAGTCCTTCGAGCGGCCCGAGTCCTTCGACTTCTCCGAGTCCTTCGACGACGAGTCCGGGGACGACGATTCCTTCGACGACGACTCCTTCGACTCCGAGGAGCCGTCGGACTCGCCGCTCGACGACGACTCGCCGCCGGAGGCCTTGACCCGGCTGTCGGTCTTGTAGAAGCCGCTGCCCTTGAACGAGATGCCCACGTTGCCGAACAGCTTGCGGAGGGCGCCTGCGCACTTCGGGCACTCCGAGAGGGCGTCGTCGGTGAACGCCTGGTAGGCGTCGAAGGTGTGGCCGCAGTCCTTGCAGCGGTACTCGTAGGTGGGCATTCGTCTCCTCGGTGAGGGTGGCTCCCGTTCGGCGGGCGCGGGTCCACATCGTTGGCACTCGGCCAGTGCGAGTGCCAGGGTACCGGCCTCCGGGGCGGGGCCACCAGCCGCGTGCGCCGTCCGGTGGCACCCGCGCGGTAGACACGGGGCGTGCAGCCGTCTCCCCGAGTCACGACCGCCGTCATCCCCGCTGCGGGGCTGGGCACCCGGTTCCTGCCTGCCACCAAGGCCCAGCCCAAGGAGATGCTGCCGGTCGTCGACAAGCCGGTCATCCAGTACGTCGTCGAGGAGGCCGTGCGGGCCGGCATCGACGACATCTTGATCATCACCGGGCGGGGCAAGCGCAGCCTCGAGGACCACTTCGACCGCAACTTCGAGCTCGAGTACTTCCTCGGCCAGAAGGGCAAGCACGACGCGCGCGACGACCTCGTCGACATCGCCGAGCTGGCCGACATCCACTACGTCCGCCAGGGTGAGCCCCTCGGCCTCGGCCACGCCATCTCGGTGGCCCGCAAGCACGTGGGCGACAACCCCTTCGCGGTGCTGCTGGGCGACGAGTGGATGCGTCGCGACGTCGGCCTGCTCGAGGGCATGATCGCCACCTACGAGCGCTACAACCGCTCGGTCATCGCACTCAAGGAGGTCCCCTCGGAGGAGATCTCCCGCTACGGCTGCGTGGCGCCCGAGCCGGTGGCCGAGGGCCTGGTGCAGATCATCGACCTCGTCGAGAAGCCGGACCCGGCGACGGCTCCTTCGAACCTGGCGGTCATGGGCCGCTACGTCTTGACCCCCGAGATCTTCGACGCCTTGGCCCACATCGAGCCCGGCTCGGGCGGCGAGCTCCAGCTCACCGACGCCATCGCGCTGCTCCTCCGGAGCCAGGCGGTGTACGGCTACACCTTCGACGAGGGCCGCTACGACACCGGCCAGGTGCTCGACTACCTGAAGGTCATCGTCGAGCTGGCCAGCGAGCGCGACGACCTCGGCCCGGAGTTCCGCCGCTTCCTCGGCGACTTCGCCCGCGACCGAGACCTGTAGCCGGAGCTCCGTTCCCTCGGGGGTGGGGGAGCGATCCGTGACCTCTCGCTTCGCGGGAAGCGGCGGCAAGGGGTTGACGACCCGGGCGCCGCGCCCCGGCCCGGTACCGTCACCGGTCGTGCAGCCGCTGTCGGACGTCTTGGCCCAGGTGCTCCAGCGCTGCGTGGCCCTCCCGCCCACCGACGTCGACCCCCGCCTCGCCCGACGGGCGGTGCTGGCCGCCGACGTGGTGGCCGCGCGCGACCTCCCCGGCTTCGCCAGCTCGGCCATGGACGGCTTCGCGGTTCGCGCCGCGGACGTGGCCGGAGCCACCGCCGATCTGCCCGTCGTGCTCGAGGTCGTCGACACGGTGATGGCCGGACGGGCGTCGACCGAGGTGATCGGGCCCCGCCAGGCGATCCGCATCATGACCGGGGCACCGATCCCCACCGGCGCCGATGCCATCGTCCCGGTCGAGGTCACCCGTCACTCCGACGGGCAGCGGGGCACCGACGAGACCGTTGCGATCCTCGCCCCGTCGGGGCCCGGCCAGCACCTGCGGGGCGCGGCCGACGACATCGCCGCGGGCACCACCGTCGTGGACGCCGGCACCACCGTCACCGTGCCGCTCGTCGGGGTCCTGGTGGCGCTGGGGCAGCCGACGGTGTCGATCGTCCCCCGGCCCCGCGTCGGGGTCATCTCGACCGGTGACGAGCTCGTCGCCGCGCCGCGGGGGCTCGACGTGGGCCAGGTGCGCGACTCCAACCGGCCCATGCTCCTGAGCGCCGTCAACGAGGCGGGGGCCATCGCCGTCGACCTCGGGTGGGTGCGCGACGACGTCGACGCCGTGGCCGCCGCCCTGCGCGCCGGCGCCACCCGCTGCGACCTGATCCTCACCTCCGGCGGGGTCAGCATGGGCGAGGCCGACGTGGTGAAGATGGTGCTCGAGCGGATGACCGATCCCCGCTGGTTCCAGGTCGCCATCCGGCCGGCCAAGCCCTTCGCGCTGGCGAGCGTCGACGGCGTCCCACTGCTGGGACTGCCCGGCAACCCGGTATCCGCGCTGGTGTCCTTCGAGCTGCTGGCCCGCCCCGCCATCGGCCACATGGCCGGCCACCGCGACCTCGGCCGCCCCACCATCACGGTCCGGGCCGGTGACGGGCTCACCCGCCGGCCCGACGGCAAGACCCACTACGTGCGCGTCACCGTCGCCCGCGACGCGACCGGCGACCTGGTGGCCACCCCGGTCGCGGCCCAGGGCAGCCACCAGCTCGTCGCCACCGCCCGGGCCCACGGTCTGGCGGTGATCCCCGACGGTGACGGCATCTCCGCCGGCGGCCCGGTCGACGTGGCCGTCCTCGATGCCGTCGCCGCGCTCGCCGGTGGTCGCCCGTAGGCTGAGGTCGTGTCACGACCGCTCATCGACGGCCACGGTCGGGTGCACCGCGATCTGCGGATCTCGATCACGGACCGCTGCAACCTCCGCTGCACCTACTGCATGCCCGAGGAGGGGATGCAGTGGCAGCCGCGCGAGGAGCTGCTCACCTTCGAGGAGATCGAGCGCTTGGCGCGCGTGCTCGTCGACCGCTTCGCCATCACCGCCATCCGCCTCACGGGTGGCGAGCCGACGCTGCGGGCGCACCTGCCGGTGCTGGTCGAGCGCCTGGCCCCGCTCGGCACCGACCTGAGCATCACCACCAACGCCACCACCCTCGACCGCATGGCCGCGGATCTGAAGGCCGCCGGGTTGCGACGGGTGAACATCTCGCTCGACTCGCTGCGCGCCGACCGGTTCTTCGAGCTGACCCGTCGCCACGACCTCGACAAGGTGCTCTCGGGCATCGACGCCGCCCTCGATGCCGGGCTCACCCCGGTGAAGCTGAACGTCGTGGCCATGAAGGGCGTCAACGACGACGAGATCGTCGACCTGGCCGCGTTCGGGCGGAACAGGGGCATCGGTGTGCGGTTCATCGAGTTCATGCCCCTCGACGCCTCGGGCGGCTGGGCCCGCGACCGCGTCGTGTCCCAGGCCGAGATCGTCGACGCGATCGGTGCCGTGTTCCCCCTCGACGTCGTGCCCCGCGGCTCGGCGCCGGCATCGCTGTGGCGCTACCGCGACGGGCGGGGCGAGGTCGGGGTGATCCCGAGCGTCACCGAACCGTTCTGCGGCGACTGCGACCGCATCCGCCTGACCTCCGACGGCATGTTGCGGACCTGCCTGTTCGCGACCGACGAGACCGACCTGCGGGCCCTGCTGCGAGGCGGGGCCGGCGACGACGAGCTGGCGGGCCTCTTCGCCACCGCCGTGGGGGAGAAGGGCCCGGGACACCTGATCGGCCAGCCCACCTTCATCCGGCCCCGGCGCTCGATGTCCCAGATCGGCGGCTGAGCGGGCCGGCCCTCGACGGACCGGTGCGACGGCCGCGACGGGGCCGCGACGGGCGGGATCGGCGGCGCCCGGTCCCACGGACGTAGCATCCCGCCATGTCGGACCGTGGACTGACCCATCTCGACCCCCTCGGACAGGCCCGCATGGTCGATGTCACCCCGAAGGACCCCACGCACCGCCGCGCCGTGGCCCGCGGCCGGGTCTACATGCACCCCGAGACCACGTCGTTGGTGGCCCGGGGCGGGGTCGGCAAGGGCGACGTGCTCGCCGTGGCCCGCGTCGCCGGCATCCAGGCCGCCAAGCGCACGTCCGATCTCATCCCGCTGTGCCACCCGCTGCTCGTCGGCGCCGTGCTGGTGAACTTCCGCATCGAGGACTCCTTCATCGAGATCGAGTCCCACGTCGACACCGTCGATCGCACCGGTGTCGAGATGGAGGCCCTCACCGCCGTCTCGGTGGCCGCTCTCACCATCTATGACATGTGCAAGTCAGCCGACCGCTCCATGACCATCGGCGACATCGCCCTGTGGGAGAAGACCGGCGGGCGCTCGGGCGTCTACCGCCGCGACCCGGCCACCTCGCTCGACCGCTCGATCGACAGCGTCCTGGCCGATCACGCCAACGGAACGGCCGAGGACGACCTCGGGCTCGGTGACGACGGTGGCACCGGGATGATCGGCCCCGCCGGCCTCGGCGATCCGGCCGAGGTCTGACCGATGCCCGAGCGTCGAGGTGGCGGCGGGGCGGCTCCGGCGTGAACGGATCGTGGCCGGAGGCTGGTCCCGTCGTCACCTCCGTAGTAGAACTGTCACATCGCAGGTTCCACCGGCCGCCCGACGGTGGTCGGAGCCTCGAGATCCCCGCTGATCCCTCTGTCCGACCATCGCCGAGTGGCGATCGTCACCCAAGTAGGATCCTGAGACGAGAAGAGCTGATCTGGAGACATGGGTGTGCCGGTCCTGATCCTTCTAGCCATCGTCTGGGCCGTCGTCCTGGTCCCGCCGTACATGCGTCACCGCTCTGACGTCCGCCCCGGGACCTCGGTCACGAGCTTCCGCCAGGGTCTCGACGTCCTCGGACGGGCCGCTCCGGGTCGCTCCCTCGCCCCTGTCCGCACCCGGCCCGCCACGCCCCCCGGGCCCGGTGCCCCCCGGGGCCGGTCCGCAGCGCGCCAGCGCCGCCGCGACGTCCTTTTCACGCTGGCCGGCGCCGCGGGCTTCACCCTCCTGCTCGCCATCGCCTTCGGCGGGGTGGCCGTTGCGGTGCACCTGGCCGTCGATGTCGCCCTCGGCGGCTACCTCTACCTCCTGGTGCAGATGCGCAAGCTCGCCACCGAGCAGGCGGTGAAGGTGCGCTACCTGGCCGCTCCGGCCCAGAGCCAGCCCCGGCTGGTCACGGTCCGCCGCTCCGCCTCGGGCTGACCCCCCGAGCCCGCACTGCGCCGAGCTCTGGCGCGAGTCGGTGGCTCAACGAGCGGATCGCGCCACAGCCCCGTCCCGAGCGGTCGGGTCAGCGGCAGCCCCTCATGAAGACCTGCACCGTGAACACCCGGCTGCCGCGGGTGGCCGAGCCGACCCCGACGAAGTCCCACGTGGTGTCGAGGATGTTCTTCCGGTGGCCGGGGGACTTCATGTAGGCGGCCTGCACTGCGGGGATGGACGAGCCGAAGCCGACGTTCTCCCCGACGCCGCGCCAGCAGCTGGGCAGGCCCGACGACAAGGTCGAGTGGGACAGCGCGTTGTCGCGGGCCAGCTTCTCAGCCCAGGCCTGAGCCTTGCGGTTCAGGGCATCATGGGTCGCCAGGGTCCGCCGGCCGTTCTCCCGGCGATCCGCGTTCATCTCGTCGGCCACCGACTGCTGGCCCCCCGAGAGGCACGCGGTGAGCACGACGGCGAGCACGACGGCCAGCGCCACCTGGGCGGTGCGGGTGAGGCGAGAGGTCCGGTTCATGGGAGGCCAGTCGGGCCCCACGCGTCCATGTTGAGCACTCACCGCGTTATTTCCGGCACACAGCGTTAAGGCGATCCTTCGTCCGTCCCCGTCGGTCCCGGCTCCGCGTCGCGATCGCAGCGGCGCCGGGTCCACCCCGTGCCTGCCGAGGGCGGCGAGCGAGCTCCGGTTCGGAGCGCCGGTCACCGCAGCGATAGGCTGATCATCCTCCGGGGGTGTAGCTCAGTTGGCTAGAGCGCTTCGGTCGCATCGAAGAGGCCGTGGGTTCGAATCCCATCACCTCCACCGCGGAGATCACCTGATCGCTCACCCCGGGCTCAAGACAAGACCGCGGTGCACGTCTCCCGCCACCGATCGGGGGCGGACGCTACGGCTCGGGCAGGTGCTCCGGATAGGTGATGTCGATCTGTTCGATGGCCAAGGGGAAGTCGCGACGGTTGTTGGTGATGAACCTGTTCGCTCCGGCGCCGATCGCCGTCGCCAGGTGCACCGCGTCGGCCGCCCGCAGTCGATGCTGCGCACCGATGGCGACGGCAAGGCGGGCGGTGGCATCGTCGAGCGGCCGGAGGTCGAGTCGGGCGAGCAGCCCGACGAGGGCCACCAGCTCCTCGGTCGAGCCCTCGCGGTGGGGCTTGCTCAACATCTCCGGGAGCAGCAGGAGCGAACCCACACCGACGCGGTCGCCGCCCGTCTCGATAGGCCCCTCGGGGAAGAGCGTCCGCACGCGCCGTCCGAGGATGTTCTCGGGGCTGGCGGCGTAGATCAACGCATCGGCGTCGAAGGCGTCCATCGCGGCGCTCAGTGCCCGTCGCGCCCGGCTCGGACCTCCTCCACGAGCGCGGCGGCGCGCGCCGCACTGAGGCCGATGTCAGGAAGGGGTGACCTCCGGGCCGCGTCGAGCAGCTGTCGCAGCTCGTCTGCCGCCTCGAGGGACGCGTCGGCTCGACGGGTGTGCAGGGTGTCGGGTCGAACGAGGACCGCGACGGGGCGGCCGTGGCGCGTGATCGTCACCTCGTCGCCAGCGGTCACCCGGTCCAGGAGCTGGGGCAGCGCCGCTCGGGCCTCGGTTGCGCTCATGGTGGACACGACCCCGAACTGTACACCTCTGTACGGAACGCCTCTGAGGTTCTTCGCAGTCGACCGTCAGGTCAGCCGGCCTCGGTGGTGGTCGGGGCGCCGTCGTCGGCAGGCGCGTCCGTCGTCGCCGCGCCGTCGTCAGCGGGCGCAGCCTCAGCCTCGGCCTCGAAGCACGCCCGGTTGAAGCCGGCGAGGGTCTCCTTGGTGTCGGCGTCGAGCTCGGTCTCGGTGGCGGCGCGGTAGATCCGGTTGACCTCACCCTGGTCGAACTCGTCGTAGATGCGCTCGGTCAGGCACTCCGAGACCGACGGGGGCACGGTGGTGCGCTCGCGCAGGTCGGACTCGAAGTCGCTGCGCTCGACGTCGTCGGCCCCGCCGCAGCCGGCTGCGGCCAGGGCGACGACGGTCGCGGCGGCGAAGAACAGGCGGGTGAGCGATCGGGGGGAGCGGGGGCGGGACACCGGTTGGGACTCCTCGGCAGCGGACGACCGAGGATACGACGTGGCGGCCCGGGGGCGACCACCGGGGGCCCGGGACGAGCGGTGGACGGTTGTCCAGGTAGGGTGGCCGGCGCCACATCCCACCCCG
This sequence comes from Iamia sp., assembly GCF_035575815.1. NCBI lineage: Bacteria > Bacillati > Actinomycetota > Acidimicrobiia > Acidimicrobiales > Iamiaceae > Iamia > Iamia sp. The sequence goes on along the minus strand of NZ_DATLXO010000148.1, from coordinate 21,409 downwards.
TGACGAGAGGTCCACCATGCGCGTCGTCGTCGACTACGACCTGTGCGAGAGCAACGCGGTCTGCATGGCCGTCGCCCCCGAGGTGTTCGAGGTGCGCGACGACGACTTCCTCTACGTGCTGCAGGACGTCCCGCCCGACGACCTGCGCGACAAGGTCACCGAGGCTGCCGCGCGCTGCCCCAAGCAGGCCATCACCGTCGAGGACTGACGGCCCGGTGCGACGACCGCGCGCCGCCTCCGCCTTCGATCTCTGGCTCCACTGCAGTGACCACACCAACCTCGGTCGTCGTGGTCGGCGCCTCCTTGGCCGGCCTCAACGCGGCGCGCGCCCTGCGCGGCGGCGGCTTCGACGGCACCCTGACCATCGTCGGCGCCGAGGAGCACCGCCCCTACGACCGGCCGCCGCTCTCGAAGCAGGTGCTGGCAGGCACGTGGGACCCTGAGCGGACGACCTTGGCCGGCACCGGTGACGGCGAGCTCGACGTTGAGTGGCGCCTCGGGTCCCCGGCCGACGGTCTCGACGTGGCCGGCCGGACCGTCAGCCTGGCGGACGGCTCCTCGGTCACCTATGACGGGCTCGTGATCGCCACCGGGGCCGCGCCCCGCACCCTCCCCGGCGTCGAGGGCGTGGCCGGTGTCCACGTCCTGCGCAGCCTCGACGACTGCCTGGCCCTGAAGGCCGACCTCGATGCCGCTCCCGCACGGGTCGTGGTGGTCGGCGCCGGGTTCATCGGTGCCGAGGTCGCCGCCACCTGCCGGGCCCGCGGCCTGGCCGTGACCGTGGTCGAGCCCTTGCCCGTCCCACTCGGTCGGGTGCTCGGCACCGAGGTGGGCGGGACCATGGCCGCGGTCCACCGCGACCACGGCGTCGACCTGCGCCTCGGCGTCGGGGTCCTCGGGGTCGTCGGGGCGGAGCGCGTCGAGGGCGTCCGGCTGACCGACGCCACGACGCTCGCCTGCGAGGTGGTCGTGGTGGGCATCGGCGTGGTGCCGTCGACGGGCTGGCTGGAGGAGTCGGGCCTGTCCCTCGCCGACGGGGTGCGGGCCGATGCCTCTTGCCGGGTGGCGCCCGGCATCGTGGCCGCCGGTGACGTCGCCCGCTGGCACCACCAGGGCTACGGCGAGTCCCTGCGCGTCGAGCACTGGGACCACGCCATCGCCCAGGGCGCGCACGCGGCGGCAACCCTCCTCGCCGGCGACGGCGCCGAGCCCTTCACGCCGGTGCCGTGGTTCTGGTCCGACCAGTACGACCGCAAGATCATGGTGGCCGGGCGGACCCAGGGCGCGGAGGAGGTCCGGGTCGTCGAGGGCAGCCTCGAGGAGCGGCGCTTCGTCGCCCTGTACCGGCGGGGCGGCGAGGTCGCGGCGGTGCTGGGGATGAACCGACCGGCACCCCTGGCCCGCTGGCGCCTGCGCCTGGCCGAAGGGGTGACGTGGGCCGACGCAGTGGCCGGGTGCCCGCCGCCGGCCCCTGGTGGAGCGCCCGGGCGGGGGGCGCCCGCATGACCGCGCTCGCTGCGCTCCTGCTCGTCGCCGCCGGGCTCGCCGCCGCCGTGAACTGGGTCGGCGTCGCCCGCGACGACCGGAGGCTCGTCTACGGCGCCAAGCCGGCCACGCTCGTCCTGCTCGTCGCCGTGGCCGCCGCGCTCGACGCGGAGGAACCTGCGGTGAAGGCGTGGTTCCTCGCCGGCCTGGTGCTGTCGCTCGCGGGTGACGTGTTCCTCATGCTCCCCGAGGGGAGGCGGTACCCGGTCGACCCGTTCCTGCTGGGCCTCGGCTCGTTCCTGTTCGGGCACCTGGCCTACATCGTGGGCCTGGCCTCTGATCACCGGTCGTGGGTGCTCACCGGCCTCGGCGCCGCGATCGTCCTGGGCGCCGTCGCCGTGATCGGGCCGCGCGTCGTCGCCGGGGTCGGTCGGGCCTCACCGGAGATGCGGCTGCCCGTGCTGGTCTACATGGCGGTGATCTCGCTCATGGTGGTCGCCGCGTTCGGCCGCACGGTGCCGGTCGGCATCGCCGGGGCGCTGCTCTTCTATGCCTCGGACGCCACCCTGGCGTGGAACCGGTTCATCGCCCCCAGCCGGGCGGCGCGCATCGCGGTGATGGTGACCTACCACCTGGCCCAGGCCGGGCTGGTGCTCTCCCTGCTCGGCTGAGCAGCCCTGCGCCGGCCGGGCCCCGATCCCATCGGCTGCGAGGCCGAGCACCGCTTCACCGGGGTGCGACCTAGGTTCAGCGCAGTGTCCCGCGCCTCCTGTCCCCGCCGCCGCCGCCGGCGCGCCGCGACCCGGAGCTTCGGAACCGTCGCCGTGCTCCTCGTCGCCGGGTGCGGTCGACCGGCGGTGCTCGACGTCGAGCGCTCCGAGGCGCGGATCCGCGAGAGGTTGTCCGAGACCTACGACGTCGACGTCGCCGCCGTCACCTGCCCCGACGAGGTCGACGTGGAGGCGGGGGCGACGTTCACCTGCCGCGCTCGCGTCTCGGGATCCACGGTTGTGGTCGATGTCCGCCAGCGCGACGACGAGGGGGCCCTCGACGTGGCGCCCACCCGGGCCGTGCTGGTCGCCCGCCGGGTCGCGACCGACATCGCGGAGGTGCTGGCCGATCGCTTCGAGCGCGACGACGTTGCGGTGCGGTGCCCCGGTGACCCGGTGCGCATCGAGGAACCCGGTGCCACCTTCACCTGCACCGCGGTCGACGGTGAGGAGACCAAAGCGGTCGAGGTCAGGGTGCGCGACGTGCACGGCGCCCTCACCTACACGGTGCGGTAGCGGTCCGCCCCGGCCCGACCAGTTCGGACCGGAGGGTGAACTGGTCGGGGGATCGGGGGTGCCAGCACCCGAATGGGCTACCAGTTCGGGCCGGGGGGGTGAACTGGTCGGGGGATCGGATGAGCGTCGCGGCCGACGGGACGGTCGTTCGTCAGGTGGCGTCCGCGGTGAGGGCATCGGCGAGCGAGGCCTGGGTGCGGGCCCGGAGGGCGACACCGGCCCGCATGCGCTCCCGATGCTGGTCGACGGGCTTGGCGCCCTGGGCCACCGGGTGGTCGTCGAGGAAAGCCCCGACCCGGTCCGCCAGCTCCGCCCTGTTGATCGAGCGGATGCCCTCGAGCAAGCGAGCGATGCTGTTCGAGGGGAAGCGGTCGCCAATGGCGGCCCAGTGCTCCTCGATGAAGGCCCACACCCGGTCGGACTGGGTGCGGTTGCTGAGGGCGCGGCGGAGCACGAAGGGCGCGTCCTGGGTCCGCACGGCGTCGGTGAGGGTCGAGGCGAGGAAGGCGTCCATCTCCTCCGCGCCCGGGAAGTCGGCACGGGCGCCGAGGTAGCGGAGGCGTTCCTGGGGGGTCGAGGCGGCGGCGCTCCGGTCACCGAAGCGGGCGAAGGCCTCGGCGTCGCCGGTGGCGGCGATCACCCGCACCGACGCGTCGAGGAGGTCGGCGTCGACGGTCTCGCCGGCAGCCACCCGGTCGAGCAACCCGGCCGCCCGGCGGCGGATGTCACCATCCGCGCCGGTGGTGCCGAGGGCCCCGAAGAGCGCGGCCCGGCGCGCCGCGTCCCGAGCCGGTTCGCCAGCCACCGGCTCGGCACCGAGGCGCACCAGCGCCGGGGCCACTGCGGCTCGCACCCACGCCTGGAGGGCCGGCCGATGGGCGTCGTCGACGAGCCGGTCGAGCGCGGCGAGCACGCCCAGCACCCGCTGCCAGACCGACAGGTCGGTCTCGTCGGCGAAGGTTCGCACGAGGGCGAGGACCTCCTCGATCGACACCGTGGCCGCCAGCAGCGAGGCCCATGCGTCGTCGACGAGGCCATAGCGCTCGAGCGGTGTCAGCTCGGCCATCGCCGCGGTGAGGGCGCGCCGGCCCTCGGCGTCGTAGCGGACCCGGAAGAAGCCGCTCCCGCCGCTGTTGGCCAGCACCCAGGTCGCCGGGGCATCGAGGGCGATCTCGGTGCTGGCCCCGTCGAGCAGCACCCGCTCGGTCCGCTGGCCCGACGTCGCCGTGCCGGACTCGCCGTCGCCGACGGTGCCGGCGGTGTCGAGCTCGTCGTCGGCGCTGGCGCCCAGGGACCAGCGCACCAGCACCGGGACGGCCCACCGGGCGTCGTCGTCGGGCGCCGGCGAGGTGTCGGCGGCGTAGCGGAACCGGCGCTGGGACAGCCGCAGCGTTCCGCCCCCGCCGTCACCCGAGGCCTGCTCGATGCTGACCTCGGGGTGGCCGCCCTGGAAGATCCAGGAGTCCATGATGCGCCGCACCGGCTCGCCGGTCGCCTCCTCGAGGGCGTCCCACAGGTCGGTGGTCTCGGTGTTGGCGTGGGCGTGGCGCTCGATGTAGAGGCGGATGCCGGCGCGGAAGGCGTCCTCGCCCAGGTACTGCTCGAGCATCCGCACCACCGCCGCGCCCTTCTCGTAGGTGAGGACATCGAACATGCCCTCGGCGTCGGCCGGCGAGACGACCTCGAACTCGATGGGCCGGGTCGAGGCGAGCGCGTCGGTGTCGTAGGCCGCGGTGCGGGCGATGCCGAAGTCGGTCCAGCGGTCCCACTCGGGGCGGAACGCATCGGTGCATCGCATCTCCATGAACGTGGCGAAGGCCTCGTTCAGCCAGATGCCGTTCCACCACCGCATGGTCACCAGGTCCCCGAACCACATGTGGGCGATCTCGTGGTGGATCACGTCGGCCACCCGCTGGAGCTCGGACTGGGTGGCCCGCTCGGGGTCGACCAGCAAGAGCGCGTCGCGGAACGTGACGCAGCCCAGGTTCTCCATGGCGCCGAAGGCGAAGTCGGGCACGGCGACGAGGTCGAGCTTGTCGGCGGGGTACGCCCGGCCGAAGTACTCGGTGAAGTGGCGGAGAGCGAAGGCGCCCGACTCCAGGGCGAACACGGCCAGCGCCTCCTGGCCCTCTCGGTGAACCACCCTCAGGGGCACCCCGTCGACGTCGATCGGGTCGGTCGCCACCAGCGGGCCGACTACGAAGGCCACCAGGTAGGTGGACATGGACATCGAGTCGGCGAAGCGCACCCGGCGCCGCCCGTCACCGGTCGCCTCGGAGGAAACCTCGGCGGCGTTGCTCACCGCGAGCAGATCGCCGGGCACGTCGAGCGTGATCGAGAAGACGGCCTTCATCTCCGGCTCGTCCCAGCACGGGAACGCCCGCCGGGCGTCGGTGGCCTCGAACTGGGTGGTGGCGATGGTGTGGTCGGTGCCCGCCTCGTCGGAGAAGGTGGAGCGGTAGAAGCCCCGCAGCTTGTCGTTGAGGGTGCCGGCGAAGCGCAGGTGCACGGTGGCCGGGCCGGTGCGCAGCTCGCGCCCGAGGGTGAGGGTGGCCCGCTCCGTCTCGGCGTCGAGGGTGACGCTGGCGTCGTTGCGGTCGCCGTCGCGCTCGACCCACGCCTCGGCCACGGTGAGCTCGACGGCGTTGAGGACGATCCCGGTCACCGGCTCGGTCACGTCGACCTCGACGACCACCGACCCGGTGAAGGTCGCGGCGTCGAGGTCGGGCGTCAGAGCCAGCTCGTAGCGGCGGGGGAGGACCGTGCGGGGGAGGCGGTACGGGTCGGTGGCAGGCATCGGAAGCGACCCTACCGGCGACCTCCGGCCTGGTTCCGCAGGACAGGGCGTGGGCTAGACGACGGCCCCGGGGCCGTCGCCGGGCCCGTCAGCGGCATCGTCGTCGGTCTCGAGCCCGGGCTCGACGTCGACCGGCCCGGCCTCGCCCACGATGTTGGGGTCCTCCACGCCCACGCTGGTGTGGCGGGCCCGGTCGAGCGACGAGTCGTTGGGGTCCGGAGGATCGTCGTCGTCGGGTACGAGGTCCTCCGGCGTCGGGTCCTCGGGGGGCAGCTCGCCCGTCGGGGGGGCGACGGGGTCCGGGTCGTCGCGCGCCGGGTCGGCGGGCGCCGCGCCGTCGGGGGGCAGGTCGGCATCATCCATGTTCCGGTCCCTACCCGGTGAGGGCGGCCCAACCGGATCGCCGCGCCTCGGGCTCGCGCCTACCAGCCGCGATAGGTGGGGTTGCGGCGCTCGACGAAGGCGGCGATGCCCTCCTGGGCGTCCGCGGTGTGCAGCGCCAGCTCCTGGGCGAGGGCCTCGTCCGCGAAGGCGCCGGCCCGGTCGCTCTCCAGGGAGCGGTTCACCAGCGCCTTGGTCAGGGCGTGGGCGCGCGTCGGCCCGGCGGCCAGGCGGTCGGCCCACTCCTTGGCCGTGGCTTCAAGGTCCGTCGCGGGCACGACGCGGTTGACGAGGCCGATGCGCTCGGCGTCGGTGGCGGCCAGGGCGTCACCGAAGAACATCAGCTCCTTGGTGCGCTGCGGGCCGATGAGGCGCGGGAGCAGGTAGGCGCCGCCCCCGTCGGGGACGATGCCCCGGCGGGCGAACACCTCGATGAAGCGGGCGGAGTCGGCGGCCAGCACGAGGTCGCAGGCGAAGGCGAGGTGGGCCCCGATCCCCGCCGCGGTGCCGTTCACCGCGGCGATGACGGGCACCTCGCAGTCGAGCACCGCGGCCACCAGGCGTTGGGCCCCGTCGCGGATGGTGCGGGCGATGTCGCCCACGGCCCGCTCGGGCGCTCCCTCGGGACGGGGCGCGGTCGTCCGCGGGGCCCGGAGGTCGGCCCCGGTGCAGAAGGCGGTGCCGGTGGCGGTCAGCACGACGGCCCGCGTGGCCAGCTCGGCCGAGGCCCGGCCCAACAGGGCGATGATCCGGTCCCGCTGGTCGGGGGTGATGGCGTTGGCGACCTCGGGCCGGTTCAGGGTGATCCGCGCCACCCCATCCTCCGCCCGGTGCTGCACCTGATCGTCCAGCGGTCGTTCGTCGGCCATGGCCGCAGCGTAGGGGGGATCCCTGACGGCGCGTCAGATCCCCGAACGCGAGCATCAGCGCGGGCTGCGGGGCGGGGCGAGCAGGAGCCGCCGGGCCGCCACGAGGGCCACCACCCCGGCGACCGACCCGGCCCCGTGGCCCACGACCGGCAGGCCCTCGAGGGCGACGAGGGTGCAACCGGCAACGAACGCCACCACAGCAGATCCCGTGCGCCCCGCCGCGCCGCGCCGCGTGAGCACGGGGCGCAGGACCGGGCCCCGCAGCTCCACCCGGGCGAAGAGGGCGACGAGGGGAGCGGTGAACAGCACGAGCACCACGACCCAGACGGGGCGCAGCGCCCACCACGCCGCGGCGCCGGGCGCGGGGGTTGGGAACCACCCGAGGCGCAGGACGGTGACGACGGCGAGGCAGAGGGCCGAGAGGTGCCAGAGGAAGGCAGTGACGGCGATGCCGTTGGCGGCGATGACGATCCGCCAGGGCCCGGGACGTTCGAGGAGCACCTGGAGGCGGGGCCGGGCCAGGGCCAGCAGCCCGACCTGGAGCGCCCCCACCGCCACCAGGGCGAGGGTGGGCGGGCTGGTGTTCGACGCCTCCCCCGCCAGGCCCACCATGGCGACCGGGTAGCCGAACCGGGTGGTGAGCAGCACGAGGGCGGCCAGGCCGATGCCCGCCGTCGTCGCTGCCGATCGGCGGGGCGCGAGCGCCCCGGCGCGCCATGCCCAGCCCGCCTGGTGCGCGACCATCCAGACGAACGCGAAGTTGGCCCACCCGACCCAGGCCGCACCGGTACCCCGGGCGAGGACGTCGACCACCACCACCGGTGCCACCCACAGCGCCACTGCGCCGGTCCCGAGCCGACGGTGGAGGTGGTCGCACACCGGCGTGGCCGCCGTCAGCGCCAGGTGGACGGCGAGGAACCACAGCGGCATGCCCACCAGGCGCGCCGCGGTCTGCAGGGGCCGCTCGTCGACACCGCTGAGGGCGACGACCGCCAGGAGCGCGGTCCACGCCACCGCGAACCAGGTGACGGGTCCGACGACCCGCGCCACCCGGCTCGCCATCCAGGCGGACCACGACCCGCCCCGCCGGCGGCGGGCCGCCCACGAGGCGGCGTTGGCGCCTGGGGTGGCCCTGGGGGCCCGGATGGAAGCCGGGCCCCCATGCGGAGGATCTGCCCGGCGGGGTCCGGGACCGCCCACGCACCCCTCAGCGCCAAGGGATGGGCGTTGGCGCTGAGGGTCGCCGCGGATGGCGGCGGGCGAGGCCGCATAGGGTGCGCGCGTGTACGTCGAGTCGCCGCCGGGGCACCCGGCCGTGACCGTGGCCGCTCCCGCCAAGCTCACCCTGTCACTGCGCGTGGTCGGGGTGCGTCCGGACGGGTTCCACCTGATCGAGGCTGAGATGGTCAGCCTCGACCTGGCCGACACCCTGAGCTTCGGGCCGGGCGACGGCCTCGAGGTGACCGAGACCACCACCGGGCTCCGCGTGCCGGTCACCGACGACAACCTCGTGCGGCGGGCGCTGGCGGTGGTCGGCCGCACCGCCCACGTCCGGCTGGTGAAGCGCATCCCAGCCGGCGGCGGGCTGGGCGGCGGGTCGGCCGACGCCGCCGCGGTGCTGCGTTGGGCCGGGGTCGCCGACCTCGTGACGGCGGCTTCGGTCGGTGCCGACGTGCCGTTCTGCCTGCGGGGCGGCCGGGCCCGGGTCACCGGCATCGGGGAGGTGCTCGACCCGCTCCCGCCGGTGGAGGCGACCTACACCCTGGTGGTGCCGCCCTTCGGCTGCGCCACCCCCGCGGTCTACCGGGCGTGGGATGCGATGGGCGGCCCCACCGGGGCGGGACCCAACGACCTCGAGCCCGCCGCGCTGCGCGTCGAGCCCCGCCTGGCCGAGTGGCGCGACCGGCTGGGTCGGGCCACGGGTGAGACCCCGGTGCTGGCCGGCAGCGGCAGCACCTGGTTCGTCCCCGGTGCCCACCCCGGCGACGGCCGCATCATGGTGCGCGCCACCCCGCCGTTGCTCGTCTGAGAGGCCGCCGCCAGTCTGAGCCGAAACCGCCACCGTGAGCGGCCCGCAAGGCCAACCAGGGTGGCAGTTTCGACGGATCTCGCGCCGCCGAGGCCGATGGGTGCACCCGAGGACCACCGGTCAGAAGCTGCCCTCGCGGGTGAGGGTGTAGGGCTCGCCGGTGCGGTCCGAGCCGATGGGCCGCACGCGCACCTGCAGCTCGCCGGTGTCGCTGCGGCCGCACCGCTCGTCGATCGTGACGACCGCAGGTCGCCCCTCGGCGCTGATCTCGACGCCTTGGACCTGGTCGCCGCGGGTGACGTAGAGCTGCAGCTGCATCGGCTCCCGGTCGGGCTCGGGCTCCGGGGCGGTGAGGGTGATGGTCAGCTGCCCGCTGCAGTCGACGTCGAAGGCGTCGACGACCGGGAGCACGAAGCGGTCGATGTCGTCACGGGGCACGATCGTGCCCTGCGCCTCGGGCTCGTCCTCGGTCAACGGGGCCGGCTCGTCGAGGCCGTCGGGTTCGGCCTCGCAGCCGTTCCGGGCGACCTCGTCGTAGTCCTCGAAGCCCTCGAGGCACGCCTCGCCGTCGGTGTTGGGCGCCGGCTCCCGGGGACCGTCGGGCCCGCAGGGCCGGTAGGGCAGGGGTTCGCACGGGGGGACGGTCGGGAGCGGGACGGTTCGGAGCGCCTCGCCCGGCCCCCCCTCGTCGCCGCCGCCGGCGACCACGGCGATGGCCCCCGCGAGCAGCAGCAGGGCCACCACGCCGACGCCCGCGCCCACCAGCACCCGGTGGTTGCGGAGCACGGCCTCGCCCAGCCCTGTGAGCGCGCTGGTGCCGGCGGTGCCACCCCGCAGGCGGGCCGCAGACGCTCGCCGCGCCGGCTGGCGTTCGAGGGCCGAGGCCAGGACGGTGCGCAGGCCGGATGGGAGCTCGCGAGGCAGGCGCTCGATGCGACCCCGCGCGGCGCGGTGCATGAGCACGCGGGGGTCGGTGCCGGGGGGTCCGAAGGGGCCCTGACCGGTGAGGGCGTAGAGAAGGGTGGCGCCGAGCGAGAAGACGTCGGCCGCGGCGCTGGCCGGCTCCCCCCTCGCCTGCTCGGGAGCCATGAAGCCGGGTGTGCCGACCACCATCGACGTCGCCGTCAGGCCCGGCGTGTGGTCGCTGGCGTGGGCCACGCCGAAGTCGACCAGGCGGGGTTCACCGTCTGCGGTGAACAGCACGTTCTCGGGCTTGATGTCGCGGTGGACGACGCCCTGGCGGTGGGCGTTGGCCAGGGCGTCGAGCAGGCGGTCGCCGATCACCTCGACCGTGGCGGGATCGAGGGGTCCGTCGGCCACCACCCGGTCGTGGAGGCTGCCGCCGGCGAGGTGGGGCATGACCAGCACCAGGTCGTCGCCGTCGTCCACCAGGTCGAGGAGGCGCACGATGCCGGGGTGGTCGAGCGACCCCAACACCTCGGCCTCGCGTCGGATGCGGGCCCGGGCCCGGGCGATCTCCTGCGGGGTGCCGTGGAGCGACAGGCGCTTCAGGGCCACCCGGCCTCCATCGGCGCCGACGGCCAGGTCGACCACCCCCATGCCGCCTCGGCCGAGGCGGCGCACGACCCGGTAGCGCATCGCCCGCACCCTACGGGCGCGACTCCTCCGCGTCCGCGCGTGGGGAGGGGGTGGGAGCCAGGTAGGGTTCCCCTCGTGACGCAGACCACCGACGCCCCCGTGATCGCCGAAGCGCTGACCGTCATCGACCGGTCCTTGGCGCAGCTCGCCGCCCGTGAGCTGGTGTCGTCGGCCGAGATGTCGGACCTCCTGCTCGACCTCCGCCTCCTCCTGATGGCGGCCGACGCGCCCGTCGTCGAGGCCGGCGTGGGCGAGGGCTCTCCCGGCTGACCGGTCCGTCACGCTCAGCGCGGCCCGCAGTGCTGCCCCGCTGAGGGGCCCGATGGGGCGCCGGGCGGCGACGGGACGGCGATGATCAGCCCGGATCGGGCCCACGGTCTGTCGCGCTGAGGCGCCCGATGTGGCGCCGGGCCCCGACAGGACGGGAGGGTGCGTCGGTCGCGCCCCACCGCCGTGGCCGACGACCGGGCGCCGCCCCGCTCGATCAGGCCAGGGCCAAGAGCTGCTCGAACGAGGCCTCGATGCTCGTGCGTAGCAGCTCCGGCTCGGACACCGCGCCGGTGTCGACGTGGAGGCCCATGTCCAGGCTCCCGTCGACCGAGATGGTCGTGAGGTTCCAGGCCGTGCCGCCCAGCGGGCCGATGGGGTGGTTGCCCACGATGCGGGCCCCGGCGATGTAGAGCGGGAACGGGGCGCCGCGCACGTTGGACGTGGTGAAGTCGACCGTGGCCGTCTGGTGGCGCACCAGGCGGGTCAGCACCGGCGGGGGCAACAGGTTGCCGAGCCCGGCGACGGCACCGGCGAAGCCCACCGCCCGCTCCTCCTTGGTGACCCCGAGGCGCTCGCGGATGGCTCCGAAGCGGGCCCGCGGGTCCTCGTCGACGGGCACCCGCACCCGGGTGGGGGCGAAGGCGTTCCCGCCCGATGACCGGCCCGACGAGCTCGTCCGGGTGCTCACCGGCATCGCCATGCGCAGCTCGTCGACCGCGACGTCGAGCTGTCGATGGTAGGCACCGGCGCCACCGGCGGCGCCGGCGACGAAGAGGTCGTTGATGCTGCCGCCGAGGACGGTGGCCGCGGCCTTGGCCTCATCGAGGGGGAGGCGCAGCAGCTCGAGGTGGCGTCCGAGGGTGCGTTCTCGCCACAGCGGGGAGAGGGCCTCGCCGGTGACGCCGAGCTGGCGGGCCAGGGAGCGGGCGGTGGCCGCCGCGTCGGCCGGCAGGCTGGCCATGTGCCTCGGGTCGCGGAGGGCCGCGGCGCCCTCGACGGCCTGGCGCACCAGCCCGAGCGGGGTGCGGGTCAGTTCGGCCAGCGGGGCGACCAGGGCGTCTAGCCCCGTCGGGGTGGGTGCAGGCTCCTCCCCCGGTGGCGGCTCGGGGTCATCGAGGGGTCCCGGGTCGCGCGCGAAGTCGATGAACTGCACCGACATCCGCACCCCGCCCTCACCGTCGGTGATGGTGTGGTGCAGCTTCTGCACCATGGCGCCCCGGCCGTCGGTCAGGCCGTCGACGATGACGAACTCCCAGAGCGGCCGGTCCCGGTCGAACGGTGCGGCGGCGATCTCGGTGGCCAGGTCGAGCAGCTGGCGCTCGTCGCCGGGGGCGTCGAGGGTGACGTGGCGTACGTGGTGGTCGAGGTCGACATCGGGCTCGTCGACCCACGACGGGGCCGTCAGGCCGCTCCATCCGCCCTCGACGCGGCGTCGGAGGCGGGGGACGGCCACGAGAGCTCGGGCCATGCGGGTCCGGAAGACCTCGACGTCGGGAGGCTGGTCAAGGAGGGTGACGTTGGCGAACGTCGACGACAGGTGCGGGTCGCCGTCGAGGGTCCACATCAGGGCCTCGACGGCGGTCAGGTGTCGGTCGTCCACCACCGGAGCGTACGCCGCGACCGCGACCGGCACCGCCGGCCCGTGGCCGACCCGGCGGCCCAACGAGGGCGTTGTCCGGTGAGGCGAGGTCAGCTGCTCACGAAGCGGGGTGGCGGTGGACCTTGAGCCCGATGCCCTCTCAGACGACGTCGTCCGCTCACGGAACAGGGGTGGCTCAGTTGGAGATCGAGGTGCGCTTGAACTCGTTGAGGGCGGGGGCATCGCCGAGCAGGGCGACGACGCGGTCGATGCTGGCCCGGGCGTGGGCGCCGTCGTCGCCCGGGCGGTCCATCAGGCGCACGAAGGCGGCGGCGTCGTCGCGGATGAAGGTGGGGACGCCCCAGACGTCGTGCTCGCTCACCGCCCGCTCGTGCTCGGCTCGCACCGCGGTGAGCAGCGAGCCGTCGTCGACGGCGGCGAAGGCGGCATCGGCGTCCACGCCGCCATCCGCCAGGACCTTGCCCAGCACGGCGCGGTCGCGCAGGTCCCCGCCGTCGTCGTGGCGAGCCCGGAAGAGGGCCCCGTGCACGGCGAGGAACGCGTCGGGCGCGCTGTCGCGCACGTGCAGCCCGACCTGTAGGGCGAGCAGCCCGCTGTCGTCGTCGGGCCGGTCCCAGATCGGGGCTTGGTCGTCCTCGACGTGCACCTGACCCAGGGAGAAGGGCACGAAGCGCACATCCCAGTCGGCGCCGTCGGCCAGGCCGGCGAGCACGTGCTCGTGGGCGTTGCGGGCGAAGGGGCAGCGGTAGTCCCAGGTGACGGCGAAGGTTGTCATGTCCCCATCAACCGAGCCGGCGGGGACGTTCTTCCGTCGGGCGCGTCCCGGTCAGCGGCGCGACCAGAGGCGCCGGGCCAGGCGCCCGACCACCAGCCCGACGGCGGCCCCGCCGAGCACGTCACTGGCGTGGTGGATCTTCACGTGCACCCGGCTGGAGGCGACCAGCCCGGCCAGGCCGAACCAGGCGACCTTGCTGGCCCGGGAGTGGCCGTCGGTGAGGAGGGTCGCGGCGCAGAAGGCGGCACTGGCGTGACCGCTCGGGAAGCTCGTGGTCAGCGGTATGCGCAGGTGGTGCGGGCGCTCGAACTCGGGGAGGGGCCGCTGGCGCTTGAACAGCGACTTGAGAACGCCGTTGACCACGGTGGACTCGACGCCGAGCACCACCGAGAGGCGCACGGCCTCGGCGAGGTCGCGTTCCGAGCGCAGCCCTCTGGTGGCGCCGATCAAGTGCCAGAGCAAGCTGAAGTCGGCCAGCTCGGTGACCGAGTACATGAGCCGGTCGATCGCGGCGTGGCCCCGCAGCCGGTCGAACCGCGCGTCGACGGCGTCGTCGACGCCGGTGAGGCGCGACGTGACCCGCTGGGACCACTCGGGCGGTGGCCCGGTGGCGAGGTCCTCGACCACATCTCGCACGGCGTCGACCGCCAGGCCGTCCTCGGCGAGGCCCCCGATGCCCCCGAGGACGCCGCCGGGCTCGGAGGATGAGGGTTCGTCGCTGCCCTGCTCGGTCACGGCCATGGCCCGATGCTACGAGGCGGCTGCGGCGACACCGGATTCGATGGCCGCCCGCGACGGGTCGCCGCCGAACTGCGGGCACCACTGCTGGAACGAGCACCAGTTGCACAGCGGGCCGGGCTTGGGCCGGAAGTCGTCGCGCTCGCACGCCTGGGTGACTGCTTGCCAGATGGCCCCGACCCGGGTGCGCAGGGCGCGGGTGGACTGGTCGGTGGGCACCGAGGTGATGACGAGGGGTTCGCTCAGGTGGAGCAGCTGGACGCGAGCGGGGCGCCGGCCGAGGAGCTCCTCGCACAGCAGCGAGTAGAAGTGGACGCCGCCCATCTTGCCCTGCTCGTAGCGGTCGGTCGGCGCCCGGCCGGTCTTGTAGTCGGTGACGACCAGCTCGCCCTCGCCGTCGAGCTCGAGGCGGTCGATGATGCCGACGAGCTGGAGGTCTCCGACCGGCGCCTGGAGGCGCAGCTCGAGGCCGATGGGTCGGATGGTGCGCGGGTCCTCGAGCAGGAAGTAGTTGCGCACCAGGCGCTCGGCCTCGGCGAGGAACCTGGCCTCGTCGTCATCGGAGAGGGCGAGCTCGGCCAGCTCACCGTCGGGCTCGCGCATCGCCGCCGTGGCGTCGGCCAGGACGGTGATCGCGGCCTCGACCGTGCGCTCGGGCGGCTCGAGGCCGAAGAGGCGCTCGAGGGCGTTGTGCACGAGGGTGCCCTTGGCCATGGCCGGCGAGGTGGGCTCGGGGATGCGGTCGATCGCCGAGAAACGGAAAGCGAGAGCGCAATCCTTGAACGACGTGACCTTGGACGGGGAGAGGGTGACGGGGACCGGGAGGGCCATGACCGGACTGTACGCCGGGGGTACGACACCGGGGCCGGCCCGGCGCGTCGTCCCTGGTGGGACGGCCCGGCGATTCAGCCGGGGGAGACGGTGCGGCGGACCGAACCGGGGGCCACGGCGGCGAGCCCGTCGAGGGCACCCGCAGCGACGCTGATGACCAGCCGGCTCAGGCGGTCGGGGCGATCACCGCGGGTCCGTCGGTCAGAGGCCTCCCGATCAGGCGGGGTGGGACGCGCGTGGCGGGAGGGCAGGGCTGCTCGCGCTCGGTCACCAGGAAGGCATCCACGTAGGGCACCCACGCCACCTCGGCGGCCAGCGCCGAGCGGGTCACCGAGGCCAGCCGGGCGAGGGCCCGGGGCGCCGCCTCCGATCCGTCGTCGAGGGCGACGACGTGGGCGCCGGTGGGCCCGAGGACGAACCAGGCGGCCCCGACGGCGCGCACCACGAACCCGGCCGGGAGCTGGTCGAGGATGCGGTCGAGGTCCTCAGGATCCTGGTGGCGTGGCCATCCCATCACCGCGTCCATCGGACGGGCCGAACGGATCATGAGGAGGAGGACCTCGCCGGAGGGCGCTCGACCGACAGGATCCCAGCCGAGTGCGTTCGGCCCCACGGCAGGGTCATGGGGCACCGCTACCGTGGCCCGATCGAGTCGTCACCCCCACCGTCACCCTCACCCTCACCGTCGCCCGATGCCGACGAGGAGTCCGTCCGCGTCATCGTCGAGCGTTTCTACGCCGCCTTCGAGGGGCGCGACCTCGATCTCATGTCCGACGTCTGGGTCCACGACGACACGGTGGTGTGCACCCACCCGGGCTGGGCGAGCCTCCACGGATGGGCGGCGGTCTCGGCGTCGTGGTTCGCCATCTTCGAGCAGTCCGCACCGATGCAGGTGTTCGTGACCGACGAGCGGGTGCGCGTCGAGGGTGACCTGGCCTGGGTCTCACTCGACGAGAACCTGCTGGGGGCGGGCGGCGACGAGGCCGGCACGACGGTGTCAGCCCTCAAGGTCCTCCAGCGCACCGGCGACGGGTGGCGCCTGGTGGCCCACCACGGCTCGGTCGTCGTAGGCCGCCCGGAGTAGGGGCGCCTCCGGCGCCGCCCGCCTCTCGGAGCGCGTTGTGGGGCCCGGGCTCGTCAGCCCGCCACGACGCGGCGGATCGTTGATGCCGCGAACCCGTCCGCGGGTCCGGCCCGCCGCCGGCGGCGGATCAGCAGGGGGAGCCGGGACCGCTCACGTAGGATCACGGCGATGCAGGACGGGCTGACCGACACCGAGGAACCCGCGCCGGGGCCCGTTCCCCTCGACGCGGATCCCGCCGTCCCCGTCGACGGGCGCACGGCGCGCGCCCAACGCACCCGCGACGCCATCGTCGAGGCCTGCGTGGCCCTCGTCTCCGCCGGCGACGTCCGTCCCACCGCACCCCGCATCGCCGAGGAGGCGGGGGTCTCGGTCCGCTCGGTCTTCCAGCACTTCGACGACCTCGAGACCCTCTTCACCATGGTCGCCGAGCGGGCGATCGTCGACATCGCTCAGCTGGTGCGCCCGGTCGATCCGATGCTGCCCTTCGACCGACGGCTCGAGGAGTTCGTGGCCCAGCGGGCCAGCGTGCTCGAGGCCCTCACCCCGATCCGCCGGGCCGCCGCGGTCCACGCGCCGGTCTCGCCCGCCATCCGCGAGCGGGTCAAGGCCGGTCACGGCTTCTTCCGGGCCCAGCTGGCCGCCGTGTTCGAACGGGAGCTGGTCGTGGTGGCCGACGACCGGCGCGAGCAGGTGCTCGACATGCTCGACGTGACCGCCACCTGGTCATCATGGGACGTGCTCCGCACCCTCGACGGTCGCAGCCCGGCCGAGGCTGCCGCGGTGATGGCCGCGCTGCTGCGCCTCGTTCTGGGAATGGGCAAAGCGCCGCCATGATGGGCTCAGGAGACCCACCAGGGTGGCAGTTCGGTTGGTCGGGGTCGCGGTCGTGACGCCGACCCTCCGCGGTCCCCGTGCCGCCGCAGCCTGGGCCGTCGAGGCGGCGCTCACACTGCCGGCCGCGTTGCGCAGCACGGTCCCGGGCGCACCGGTGCCCGCCGCGCTCCGGGAAGACGTGCTGGTCGCCGTCGCCCACGCGCACGGGGCCTCGGCCATGGCCTGGGTGCACGAGGGGTGGCGGTCGTTCGCGGGTCGGGTGCCCGACGGCGACGTCCGCCTCGCCCTCGCCGCCCATGCCCGAGCCGTAGCGGCGGCCGGTCACCCCGTAGCCCACGCCGCCCTCGAAGGCGTCCTGCCACCCTCGGCGGTGCGGGGGGTGCGGGCCGTTGCGGTACGGGGCCGGGTCGAGGCCGAGGTCGAGGCCCGAACCCGGAGGGTCATCGCCGCGGTGCTCACCGGTCGCCTCTCGCCGGGGACGGTCGTCGACCTGCCCCTGGCCGCGCTGGGCGTGGCCGCCGCGGCACCGGCGCTCGTGACCGGGGCGGTCCTCGGCGCTCTCGCTCGCCTGGCGCCGCCGGTGCCGGAGGTCGAAGGGGCCGACGACCCGGCCGTGGGGTTGCTCGGGGCCCTCGCTGCTGAGGCCGTCCCGGTGCTGCTGGGCAACGCTGCGGTGCGGGCCGTGGTGCTCGGCTCGCCGACCGTCCTGTCCATCGGCCTGCGCTCGGGGGCCAGCACGGCGACGGTCCGGGTCGGACGGGGCCGGGCCGAGGTCGTCGACGGCATGGACGCCGATGTCCTCGTCGTGCTGCAGGGCGACGTCGAGCCCCTCGTCCGCCTGGCCGCCGGGGTCGTGCTGCGCGAAGCCATCGAGACCGTCCCCCACCCCTGACCGGCGCGCTGCCCCGCGGGCTTCGGAGCCGTGTCGGCAGCCCGGGCGGTCGGGGGGTTGAGCGCCTCCCCGCTGGTCACCCGACGTCGACCGCCGCGTCACCAGGAGGGCCGGCACGGTTCACCGGGGGTCGGTAGCGTCCCGCGCATGCGCACGCCTCCCGCGTTCCTGCCCGACGCCGAGGAGGTCGAGGCCGTGGTCGGCGCCCTGCTCGACCGCGCTCTCGCCCCCATCGTCGACCTGGTGGTCATCGCCGATGACGAGGGCTACGAGGCTCGGGCCGTCGACGGGCGGGTCCGTTTCACCCGGGCCGACGACGGGGCCGGGTGGGCCTTCACCGAGACCCTCGTGGAGGGCCGCAACCCGCTCGGCGACCAGGCGACCGACCGCTTCAGCCCGCTGGCCGACGAGCGGGCCGTGCCCTGGCCCACCCGGGACCGCACCAGCTACCCGTTCGCCTACGAGATGGTCGCCCAGGTGTTCGACCACCCGGCCGCGCCCGACGTGATCTGCCAGCACACCGCGGCCCACAACTGGGAGGACCACGGCGGCGAGCGGGGCGAGCACGGCTCGATGGGCGTGGTCCAGGCCCGGGCCCCGTTCGTGATCGCCGGGGCCGGCGTGAAGGCCCACGGCATCCTGTCCCGGGCCTGCCGGCTGGTCGACGTGGCCCCCACCGTCCTCGCCCTGATGGGTGGGGCGCCGCACCCCGAGGGGGTCGGGCTCAACGGGCGGCGGCGGGACGATGCCCTGCTGCAGCGTCAGGACGGCGAGGCGCAGGTCGACCTCATCGACGGGCGGGAGGCGCCGCCCGACCACGTGGTCGGTTTCCTGATGGACGGCTGCAACGCCAACGTCCTCTACGACATGGCGGCGCGGGGCGAAGCGCCCAACGTGGCCCGGCTCATGGCCATGGGCACGACGATGGGTCACGGTGCGTTCTCCTCGGCCCCCACCGTGACCCTGCCGAACCACACCACGATTCTCACCGGCGCCCACCCCGGCCACCACGGGGTGCTCAACAACGCGTGGTGGGACCGGGCCACCGGCGAGCAGGTCATCACCAACTCTCCGGCCACCTGGCCATGGGCCATGGGTGCGCTCCGCGGTGACGTCGAGACGCTGTACGAGGCGGTGCGGCGCACCTGGCCGGACTCCTTCACCCTGGCCGCCAACGAGCCGTGCGACCGGGGGGCGGACTTCGGCACCTTCGACATCCTCCGGGCCGGGGGGCGGCCCGAGCGGCCGCCCGGGGCCGACGACCTGCCGTTCGCCACCGAGCGCTTCGTCCGACCCGAGAAGAAGTACCGCACGGCGTCGCGCATCGACCACACCGGCCTCGAGCTCACCCTCGGCGTCTGGGGCGACGGCTACCAGGGCATTGGCTACCCCCGGCCCCGCTTCACCTGGGTCAACACGTCGCTCACCGACGCGGCCATGCACCAGGGCGGCCCGTACTCCGACATCGCCGCCGCCGCGGTGCGCGACACCGACGCCCGCATCGGGGAGGTGCTGGCTGCCGTCGAGCGCTCGGGCGCCTTCGACCGCACCGCGTTCTTCCTCGTCGCCGACCACGGCATGGAGGACTCCAACCCGGAGGTGACCGGCGACTGGGGCGAGGCTCTCGCCGCCACCGGCGTCCCCCTCCGCGACGAGGCCTACACGTGGATCTACACCGGCGTCCCCTGACTGCGGCCAGAGGCGCCATCACCCAACCTTGGACGCTCGACCCGCCGACGAGCGTTCAGGGGTCCAAAGATGCGGGGTCAGAGGGGGAGGGGGAGGGCGACGCCGTCGCGGCGGGGGTCGCCGGCGGCGCCCACGCCGGGCACGACGAGGTGGGCCCCGCCGAAGTAGATGCTGCGCTCGGACCAACCGTTGAGCGGACCGATCCCGGCCAGGGCCTCGAGGGCGTCGCGAGGAAGCCCGGGCTCGAGCTCGACGTGGTCGACGTCCCAGTGGACCCGGGGTGCGTCGACCGCGTCTCGGGGTGACAGCCCGTGGACCACCACGTTGAGGAGGACCTGGATCACCGCGGCCCGGATGCGCTTGCTGCCGCCGCTGCCCACGACGGCTTCGGTGCCGCCGTCGGCACCGACCACGATGGTCGGTGACATCATGGAGGCGACGCGCAGCCCGGGCGGGGCCGCGTGGAAGCCGTCGGGGTGCAAGTCGTCCTCGCCGAGCACGTTGTTGGCCAGGATGCCGGTGCCGGGGATGACGTCGCCCGAGCACTCGCCGTTCGACGTCGTCATGGACGCGGCCCCGCCCTCGCCGTCCCACACGCTCACGTGCGTGGTGCCCCGGCTGCTGTGAGGGCGACCGGCGCCGTCGAGGATCGCCCGACGGTGGCGGTCGACGTCGGCCGCGGCGGCCACCACGGTTGCGGGCCAGCGAGGGTCACCCGCCGGGAGGTCGACCCGGTCGAGGCGGCGCAGGGCGGCGGCGATCAGCGTGCCGCCGAACGACGGCGCCGGGTTGGTCAGCACCCGTCGACCCCGCCAGGCGACTTCCAGAGGAGCCCGCTCGACGACCTCGTAGGCCGCCAGGTCGGCCGCCGTCACCAGCCCGTCGGTGCCGGTCACCGAGAGCAGGGCGTCGGCCAGGGTGCCGCCGGAGAAGCGGAGGTCAGCGCCGGCGCCCAGGTCAGCCAGGAACGAGGCCAGATCAGGGTTGCGGAACACCTCGCCCGCGCCCAGCAGGCGGCCCCGGGGGGCGAAGAGCGCTCGCCCGTCGGACGTCCGCAGCAGGATCGGCTCGAGCAGGGCGGCGATGCCGGCCTGGCGGGGCAGCAGGACGACCCCTCGAGCGCCTAGCCGGGCGGCGGGGGCGACGACGGCGGCGAGAGGCAGGCGTCCGAGGCGGGCGTGGAGGTGGAGGTAGCCGGACAGGCAGCCGGGCACCGCGATCGACCCCGGACCGCAGTGGAACGCCTGGGTGGCGGCCTCGAAGCGCACCTGCACCTCGTCGAAGCGGGGCACCGGCACGGTGCTCCGCCCCCGCCCCGGCGTGTCGACGAAGAAGTCGACGACGACCTCCTCACCGTCGGCGGCACGCCCGACGCAGAAGCCGCCCCCGGCCAGGCTGGTCAGGCACGGCTCGGCCACCGCGGCGGCGAAGCCGGCGGCCACCACCGCGTCGAACGCGTTGCCCCCGGCGCCGAGGACCTCCCAGGCCGCATCCACCACCGCCGGGTGGCCGGCGGCGACCATCGCCGTCGACCGGTCGGCGCCGGAGGTCGGCGGGGCCGATGCGGTCGCGGGCGACACGCCGGGTTCCTACCACTTCTCGCGCGCGCATGGCCCATGTCAACCGTTGCGATCGACGTCGGCCCGACGGATCAGTGGTGGGTGGTCGGCGGGCCGCGACAGCTCACCGGACACCGGGCGTTGCGGGGACGGGCACGACCTACGCTGCGGCCATGGCCCCGTCCTCCGTCCCGGCTCCTGCGGAGCGCCCGACCGAGGAGGCCGAGCCGACAGCGAGCGACGGCGAGCGGCTAGCCCCGGCCATGGCCGTCGGGCTCGTCGCCATCGGGATCGTGCACTTCGTGGCGCCGACCGGCTTCGAGCGCATCGTGCCCCGGGCGCTCGGCCACGCCCGGCTGCTCGTCTACCTGAGCGGGGTGGCCGAGATCGTCAGCGGCCTGATGATCGCCGTGCCCCGCACCCGTCGCACCGGCGCCCTGTTCGCGGCGGCCACGATCGTTGCCGTGTACCCCGGCAACTGGCAGATGGCCCTCGACGCCGGCTTCCCGCCCCGCGACGCGTTCAGCTGGGGCGCCTGGCTGCGGCTGCCGTTGCAGGTGCCCATGGTGTGGATCGCGCTACGGGTCGCCCGGCGGGCGCAGGGCTGACCGCCGGGCTCAGGGGTGACGGCGGGCGCAGGGTTGACCGACGGGCCCGGCCTCGCGCCGGACGCCCCGCCGGAGGGCGGCCC
>NZ_DATLXO010000147.1:0-73336 GCF_035575815.1 Iamia sp. | reverse complement strand
CCACCACAAAGCCCTCCGCGCCCTCGGCAACCGCCTCGTCGGCATCCTCCACGGCTGCCTCCACCACCACACCCCCTACAACGAAACCACCGCCTGGGCCCACCGCAACGACCAACCCCTCAAGATCGCCTCTTGACACCTACGGGCCCTGGGGTGTCTAAACGGTGTCGTCGTAGCCGGCGAGCACCACATCGGCGTAGGTGGTCGCCACCGCCTCGGCGTCGGCGTCGCTGATCATGAGCTCGGCGGCGCCCTCGTCGGCGTCGGACTCGGTGTCGGTCGCCGCCTCGTCACCTGCCGCAGTGGTGGTGGGCTCGTCGGAGGCCCCGGGGTCATCGTCGCTCGAGCAGCCGACGGCGAGCAGCGAGAGGGCCACCCCGGTGACGAGGACTCGGGTGAGGTGGGTCGGCGTGTGCACGTTGTCTCCTAGGCGCGATCTGTAAGGTCCGCCTAACTATTTACCTCACGGGCGCCGTTGTCGAGCAATCGGGCGGCCTATCGAGTCGCGGTGCACCGGGTCGCGTCGCTCCCACCGCCCCGGTGGACGGCTCGTCACTGGCCGCGGTTCGCGTGGCCCTGGGGGTCGTGGCCGTGCTCAGCTCGGTGCGGACCCTCGCGTACGGCTGGACCGAGCTGCTCTACGCCGGGCCCCCCCACCGCTTCACCTACCTCGGGTTGGGGTGGGTGCTCCCGCCCGGGCCGCTGCTGCTGCGGGTCCTCATCGTCACCGTGGCCGGCGCGGGGGTGGCCGTCGCCCTCGGGTGGCACACCCGCCTCGCCGCTGCGGTGCTCCTCGTGGCGTTCGGCTGGATCGAGCTCATCGACGCCACCACCTACCTCAACCACTACTGGTTCGTCACCCTGCTGGCGGCCATCGCCGTCGTGGCCCCGCTGGGCGCGGCCGGGAGCCTCGACGCCCGACGCGCTGGCGGGCCACGACCAGTGGCGGTCGGATGGGTGTGGCTCCTGCGCTTCCAGGTCGGTGTCCTCTACCTCTCGGCCGGGCTGGCCAAGCTCCAGTCCGACTGGCTGCTGCGGGCCCTCCCCCTCCGGCTCTGGCTGCCCGCCCGGGCCGACCTCCCGTTGGTGGGGGGCCTCCTCGAGTTCGGGGGAACGGCCCACGTGCTCTCCGTCGCCGGTGCCGCCTTCGACTGCACCATCGTGCCGCTGCTCCTGTGGCGGCGGACGCGCCCCTGGGCCTGGCTGGTGCTCGTGGCGTTCCACGTCGCCACCTGGATCCTGTTCCCGATCGGCGTGTTCCCGTGGCTGATGATCGGCGTCTCGACGGTCTTCTTCGCCCCCGACTGGGCCCGGAGGCCGTGGGGGCGCAGGGCGGCGACGCCGAGGGCCAGCCCCACGCCGAGGGCCGCAACGGGATCGGCGCGGCGCGCCACCGGGGGACGATGCGTGCTCGCCGTGTTCGCGGCCGCCTGGGTGGCGTTGCACCTGGCCCTCCCGCTGCGCCACCTCGCGTACCCCGGGGACCACCGCTGGAGCGCCGAGGGCTACCGCTTCGGGTGGAACGTGCTGCTGGTGGAGCGCTCCGGATCGGTGACCTTCGTCGTGCGCGACCCCGCCACCGGACGCACCTGGACCGCGGATCTCGAGGCGCTCTACACCCGCGCCCAGATCCGCGTGATGACGGGCGAACCTGACCTCATCCACCAAGCGGCGCGGGCCATCGCCGCCGATGAAGCCCGCCGCGGTCACCGGGTCGAGGTGCGCGGCGACGCCTGGCTCTCGCTCAACGGCCGGCCCGCCGCCCGCTGGATCGACCCCACCGTCGACCTGGCCGCCGAGCCCCGGACCCTCCTCCACCAGCCCTGGATCCTCCCTGCCCCGTGACGGGATGGCGGCGCCACCGGGCACCGAGGGGACCCTGATCTCAGCCCGGGGATGCCCGCCACGATGCCCCGTGGAAGCGGGCCCTCCGAGTAGGTTCCGGCGATGTCTGACTACGTCATCCCCGATCCCGAACCGAAGGAGATCGACGAGAAGCTCTCGCTGGAGCTGCGTCACCTCTCCTCGAACGCGGTGCTCAAGGGCTCTCCCTCCGGCAACGAGCGGTGCGACAACTGCCTGTACTACCTGGAGAACACGGCGGACATCTCCTACTGCTGGCACCCCAAGCTGCGGATCCTCGTGGGAGCCGACTGGTGGTGCCAGTGGTGGGACGCGATACCCGCCGACTCCTGACCCACACCCGGCGAGGTCCCGACGGCGCGTGACACGCTGGCGACCGTGACCACCCACGTGCTGACGCTCACCTGCCCTGACCGTCCGGGCATCGTCGCATCGATGTCACAGGGGCTCCTGGAGCTGGGCGCCAACATCATCGAGAGCGCCCAGTTCGGCGACGAGGCCACGGCCACGTTCTGCATGCGCACGCGCTTCGACGCGCCCCTCGACGAGCCCGACGAGGTGACCGCTGCACTCAGAACCCGGGCGGGGGAGCTGCAGGCCGCGATGACGGTCCGACGACCGGACAGACCGATGCGCGCCCTCGTGCTGGTGTCCACCTACGACCACTGCCTCGTCGACCTGCTCTACCGCTGGCACGCCGGGGAGCTGCCCATCGAGATCCCCCTCGTGGTGTCGAACCACCCGCACCTCAGCGGCCTCGTCGATCGCAGCGGCGTGGCCTTCGAGCACGTCCCGGTCACCCCGGAGACGAGGGCGACCAGCGAGGCCCGGCTCCTCGACCTGGTGGCGAGCCACGACGTTGAGGTCGTCGTGCTGGCGCGCTACATGCAGGTGCTCTCCGGGGAGCTGTGTCGTCGACTCGCCGGGAGGGCCGTCAACATCCACCACTCGTTTCTCCCGGGCTTCAAAGGCGCTCGGCCGTACCACCAGGCCTGGGCGCGGGGGGTTAAGGTCATCGGGGCCACTGCGCACTACGCGACGGCCGAGCTCGACGAGGGACCGATCATCGACCAGGACGTGGCGCGGGTGTCGCACGCCCACGGCCCCGACGAGCTGCGGGTCGTGGGTCGCGACCTGGAGCGCGTCGTGCTCGCCCGAGCGGTGAAGGCGCACGCCGAGGGTCGGGTCTTCCTGCTCGGCGACCGCACCGTCGTCCTCCCGTAGCTCGCCGGTGGCCGCTCCTTCCGCCAGGGTGACGGGCGGGCCCACGGCGGCAGCGGTACCGTTCCCCGGTGTGACCGACACCACAGCAAGCACCAGAGCCTTCCGTGTGCACCCGGAGCCGTGGATCGCGTTCCAACCCGCGCTCGACGCCATGCTCGAACCACTCGGCTCGGCCCTCCGGGAGCGCCTGGCCCCGACAACCGGGGAGCGCGTGCTCGACGTCGGCTGCGGCTGCGGCACCACCACCCTCGCGCTGGCCGCCGCGGTCGGCCCGACCGGACGGGTCACCGGCATCGACACCTCGGCGAGCATGCTCGCCGTCGCCCGCGACGCCGCGACCGCTGCGGGGTCGGCCAACGTCGACTTCGTCGAGGGCGACGCCGCCACCCACCTCTACGAGCCCCACGCCTACGACGTGATCTTCTCGCGCCTGGGCACCATGTTCTTCGACGAACCCGAGGCCGCGTTCACGAACCTCCACCGGTCACTTCGCCCGGGAGGACGACTGGGGTTCGTGGCCTGGCGGGCCCTGGAGGAGAACACCTGGACCACCGAGCCCCGAGACGCCGCGGCTGTCATCGTGCCCCTGCCGCCGGCGCCGGGTCCCGACGAACCGGGACCCTTCTCCCTCGCCCAGGCCGAGCGGATCTCCTCGGTGCTCACCCACGCCAGCCTCGTCGACGTGACCATCGAGGCCATCGACCGCGACCTGCTGATCGGCCGCGGCGACATCGACGAGGCCATCGACTTCTACCTCCGGCTGCTGCCCACCGGGTACCTGATGTTCGACCCCGACCACCACCTGCTCGATCGCCTTCGGGTGACGTTGCGCACCGTGCTCGAGGGCCACCGCCGCGACGACGGCATCTGGCTCGGCTCGGCGTCATGGCTGGTCCTGGCCCACTGACCGCTGCGGGCCACCGGGCGGGCACCTCGCGATGGGCCAACGCGAGCACGGGCGCCGGCCTCTAGGGTGCCGTTTCGACGTGACTGACGTCTCATGTCGCCGCCGTGCCATCCCCCGAAAGAGGAGCCCCATGAGCATTCCGACGGAACCGGTCGGTTCACTGCCGCGACCGATGAAGCTGCAGGAGACCATCGCCGCCTACGACGCCGGCACCGCCACCCACGAGCAGCTGCGCGCCGAGCAGGACGCGGCCTGCAAGGACTCCATCGAGCGCATGGAGGCCACCGGGGCACCGATCATCTCCGACGGCGAGCAGCGCTCCTCGAGCTTCGCCACCTATCCCCTCACCGACACGCTGGCGGGCACCGGCATGGCCGACAACCTCGCCGGCGACGGCCAGTACTTCGCCATCTTCGACGACGGCCACCACCGCCAGCTCCCCCGACTGACCGGCGGCCCCTTCGCCTACAAGACCTTCGCGGCCGACTACCTGGTGCAGTCCCTGCCCATGGCCTCCAAGCCGATGAAGCAGTCTGTCATCGCGCCCTCGATGCTCTCGCTGCTCTATCCCCTCGAGGGTGAGATCGACGGCTACCCGCGCGAGCAGTTCCTCTCGGACCTCTGCGATGAGGCCGAGGCTGACATCCGCAAGGCGTTCGCGGCGGGTGCCGCCCGGGTCTCCATCGACTTCACCGAGGGCCGCCTGGCCAACAAGAGAGACCCGCGCAACCCGTGGACGGGACGCAACATGCTCCAGGAGTTCGTCGACCTGAACAATCGCGTCATCGACCGCTTCAGCGCCGAGGAGCGCGCCAACATCGGCATCCACACCTGCCCGGGGGGCGACTGCGACTCGGTGCACAGCGGCGAGGTCGACTATGCCGAGCTGCTGCCGTCGATGTTCCAGATGAACGCCGGCTACTTCTTGATCCAGCTGGCGAGCGAGTCGGACAAGGAGCGGGTCTACGAGCTCGTCGGTGACAACAGCCGCGCCGACGCCAACGGCGTGCCCCAGGTGTGCTTCGTCGGCGTCATCGATCCGCTCAACCCCGAGGTCGAGACGGCCGAGGGGGTCCGTGACGCGCTCGTCACCGCCGCCAACTTCATCCCCAAGGAGCGCCTGGGGGCCACCGATGACTGCGGGTTCTCGCCCTTCAGCGTGGACCTGAAGCCCAAGCACGGCTCGCCCGACTTCGCCCGTGACGTGGCCTTCCAGAAGATCACCGCCCGGGTGCAGGGCACCGAGATGGCCTCCGAGGCGCTCGGGATCTGACGCCCGTGACGCGCGGTCCGTCACCCGCGGTCCGGCACCGCGGCCCGGCACCCGCGGCCCGGCACCCGCGGCCCGTCACTGTCCACCACGAACTGGTACGCGATCTGGGTGCCAGGGCACCCAGCTTCGCTACCAGTTGGTGGGGATGGGTGCGGGCGGGCGGGGGGGCGGGCGGGGGGGCGGACAGGACGAGGGGCGGGAGGCCCGGCGGGGCCGGCGCGTCGTCGACTCAGGCCGGTGAGGCCGGCAGGTCGGCGTTGAGGTTGCCGGAGCGCAGGCCTTCGAGGTCGACGGTGACGCGCTCGTAGCCGGCGCGCCGGAGAGCCGCCACCGCCTCGGCCCGCACCGCGATCAGGTCCGCCAACCGGTCGAGGGGGACCTCGACGCGGGCGGTGTCGCCGTAGTGGCGGACCCGGACCTCGTCGAAGCCCAGGCGGCGGAGGGCAGCCTCAGCCCGGCCCACCCGGTCGAGGGTGACCAGGGTCACCGGCGTGCCGTAGGGCACCCGGGAGGCGAGGCACGCAGCCGCGGGCTTGTCCCAGGTGCGCAGGCCGAGGGCCCGAGACGCCTGGCGGACCATGGTCTTGGTGAAGCCGGCATCGACGAGGGGGAACGCCGCTCCCCTCGTGGCCGCCGCGGCCTGGCCGGGACGGTGGTCGCCGAGGTCGTCGAGGTTGACCCCGAGAACCGCAGTGGCCGACAGGCGCGCCGCCCGCGGCCCGAGCACATCCATGAGAGCGGTCTTGCACCAGCGACACCGATCGCCGTCATTGGCCACGTAGCGGGGGTCGTCCGCCTCGACGGTTCCGACCGGCTCCCAGCGCAGGCCCCACTCGGCGGCGAGGGCCCGGCAGTCGTCGAGCTCATCGGAGGCCAGCGACGGCGACACCGCAGTCACGGCCAGGCTCGCATCTCGCCCGAGGGTGTCGTGGGCGAGCCACGCCAGGAACGCCGAGTCGGCCCCGCCGCTGAAGGCCACCACGACCGACCCGAGCTCCCGCAGGACGGTGCGCAACGCCGCGAGCGCCTGATCGATCCCATCGTCGGTCAGCCCCGGGTGGGGCCGGGACGGGTCGGAGGGTGCGAGCGGAGCCACGGCGCCAGTGTGTCGCACCGGGTCGCGACCACGCCCCATCCTCGACGGGGCGCGTTCCTCGGCGGCGGCCTCCCCCGAGGAACGAAGGAGGTCGCGAGGCCACCTCGCACGAACGGGTGTGTGCCGGCGTCGCCGGCGCGGCCAGGATGGCGCGGTGGACGAGCCCGCGCTGCGCGCCCTGGTGGACGGCATCGTCGCCGGCGACATCGACCCCGACGAGGCGGTGGGCCGGCTCCGGCGCCTGCCCTTCGCGGATCTTGGCTTCGCTCGGGTCGACCACCACCGCCTGCTGCGCACCCGTCTTCCCGAGGCCGTCTACGGGCCGGGCAAGACCCCGGCGCAGTGCGCCGCCCTCGTGAGCGAGCTGCTGGCCGGCGAGGGCGGACCGGTGCTGCTCACCCGGGCCGATGAGGCCCAGGTCGACGCCGTGCTCACCGCCCACCCGGGTGGCGTTGTGACCGGCGACCGCCACCGACTGGTGGCCTGGCGGCCCTCCCCGCCGGCGCCGGGGGCAGTGGTGGTCGTCAGCGCCGGCACCGCGGACCTGCCCGTCGCGGAGGAGTGCGCGGCCGCCCTCGCTGCGCTCGGCCACCCCCCGGCGCGCCTCACCGACGTGGGCGTGGCCGGCCTGCACCGCCTGCTCGCGGAGGGCCCGGCGGTCGTGGCCGCCGACGCCGTGGTCGTCGTCGCCGGCATGGAGGGGGCCTTGGCCAGTGTCGTGGGCGGGCTCACCGCGGCGCCGGTGGTCGCCGTCCCCACCAGCGTCGGCTACGGCGCCGCCCTCGAGGGCATCACCGCCCTCTTGGCCATGCTCTCCTCATGCGCGGCGGGCATCACCGTCGTCGGCATCGACAACGGGTACGGCGCAGCGTGCGCCGTCAGCCGCCTCCTCTCCCCCCTCGGTGCGTCGCGTGGCTGATGCGACCTGCGCCTGGTTCCACTGCTTCTCCGGCGTCGCCGGCGACATGGCCCTCGGCGCCCTCGTCGACGCAGGGGCCGACCTGGCCGAGGTCGAGGCCGTCGTACGCCGCCTGCCCATCGACGGCTGGACGCTGCGCGGCGAGCCGGTGCTCCGCGGCGGTGTGGCCGCCACCAAGGTCCACGTCGGCCTGGACGGTGACGACACCCACCACCGCGACTGGCGCACGATCCGAGCGCTGCTCGACGCCGCCGGCCTGCCGGTGCGGGTCCATGCCCGGGCCACCGCTACCTTCTCGCTCCTCGCCGCCGCCGAGGGGGCGCTGCACCGGACCCCGCCCGACGGCGTTTCCTTCCACGAGGTCGGCGCGCTCGACGCCCTCGTCGACGTCGTCGGCACCTGCGCCGCCCTCGAGGTGCTCGACGTCGACGAGGTCCGCTGCTCGGCGATCACCGTCGGGCGCGGTCGCGTCCACGCCGCTCACGGGGCCCTGCCCAACCCCGCACCGGCGGTGGTGCGCCTGTTGGCCGACGCCGGGGCGCCGGTGCAGGGCGTCGAGTCGCCCGTCGAGCTCACGACGCCCACCGGCGCAGCACTGATGGCGGCCCTGGCGACCGGGTTCGGGCCGCTGCCGTCGATGACGCTGCGGGCTTCGGGCTTCGGCGCCGGAAGCGCCGATCCGGACGGCACGGTGAACGCCACCCAGGTGGTGCTGGGCCGGGTCGCCTCGTCCACCGGCCCGGGCGGCGGCGGACTCGGTCAGCCCGTCGTGGTGCTCGAGACCAACGTCGACGACGTCACCGGGGAGGCCCTCGCCGATGCAGTGGCGGCCCTGCTCGCCGCCGGAGCCCTCGATGCCTGGATCACGCCGATCGTCATGAAGAAGGGGCGACCGGCCTACGTCGTCGCCGCCCTGGCCGACGTCTCCACCGCCCCGGCAGTGGCCGAGGCGCTGCGCGCCAGCACCGGCACCCTCGGGGTGCGGGCCGCCACCTACGAGCGCTGGCCCGCGGCCCGATCGAACGCCCTGGTGGACCTCGACGGCCACCCGGTGCGGATCAAGGTCTCACCGGTCCGCGCCAAGGCCGAGCACGACGACGTGGCCGCCGTGGCCCGGGCCACCGGCCGCCCCCCGCTCGAGGTGGCGGCCCGCGCCGAGGCCGCCTGGTGGGCGACAGCCCGGCCGCGACCCAGGACCTCTTGAAACTGCCACCGTGGTGTCGCCCAGGGGCGCACCACGGTGGCAGTTTCGCTCACCCCTCAGCTGACCAGTGTCGCGATGGTCGGTCCGCTGTGTTTCCTACCGGTCCCCGTCAACCCCGGCCGGCGAGGCCCACCCACGGGCAGTGGCGGCACCCTGACTCGCAGCACTCGCCCCGTGACGCCAGGGCGTCGGCGGTGAGCACCTGGTAGCCCGACACCGGGTCGGTGTACGTCGGCGCGCCGGCGTTGCAGGCCCGAGCGTGGCGGGCGAGGATCTCGGCCCGGCGCGGGTGATCGGGGGCCAGGCGGGCGGGGCTCGGCTGGGCGCGCCACGTCGGGCGCTTGGGGGCCGGGCCGGGCGGGGTCACCCTCACATCGTCCACCGCCCCCTCCCCGCCCCCCAACTCGCGCCCTCCCGACCGGAACCGGCACCGCTCGGCCTCTCAGGGACGGCGGAGGCGGGAGACCACCTCGACGTGGGAGGTCTGGGGGAACAGGTCGAGCACCGTGCTGGACTCCAGGGCGTAGCCGGCGGCACCGAGGAGTGAGACGTCGCGGCCGAGGGCTCCGGGGTCGCAGCTGACGAGCACCAGGGCCGAGGCTCCAGTGGCGACCACGCGCTCGACCCCGACGCGCCCGAGCCCGGCCCGGGGCGGGTCGGCGACGACCACGTCGGCCCGATCCGGGCGCCACCGCTCGATGGACGCCTTCACCACCGTGGCCGAGGTGTCCTCCAGGTTGCACCGTGCGTCGGCGACGGCGGAGCGGGACGGCTCGACGGCCACCACCGCATCCAGCCCCGTGCCGACCGTCCCTGCGAAGAGCCCGATCCCAGCGGCCAGGTCGACCATCGTCCGTGCGTCGGGGGCGAGGGTCCGCGCCGCGCCGCCGACGAGGTCGACGAGCACGTCGGCGCCGTCGGGCGACGCCTGGAGGAACGACCGGGCCGACACCCGCCAACGCCGCCCGGCCACCTCCTCGTGGATCCACGCGGCGCGCCCGGCGGCCAGCTCGTCGGCCCCCACGACCAGCACGTCGTCGGGCACGGCCACGCCCTCGGCGGTCGGTGAGACCAGCACCATGCGCTCGCCGGTGCGGGCCCCGACCCTGATGACCACCTCCTCGGCGGCGCCGAAGCGACCATCGCGGATCAGCTCCGCGGTGGCCGGGTGGGCGATGAGGCAGGAGTCGACCACCACTGCGTCGTGGGAGTGGCGGCGCCGGAAGCCGGCCCGGCCCCCCTCGACGAAGGCCCGGACGGTGGTGCGCGCCGCGGTCGTGGGCAGCTCGGGGCCGAGGCTGACCGGTGGGTCGACGAGGCCGCCGATGCGGGTCAGGGCGTCGCTCACCACCGCCATGCGGAGCTCGCGCTGTGTCACCTCGTCGACGTGTTGCCAGTCGCACCCGCCGCAGCCTCGGTCGACGTGCGGACAGGGGGGCTCCCGTCGGGCCGGGCTCGCTCGACGCACCTCCGTCAGGGCGGCGCGGGCGTGGCGGCGCCTGACCTCGGTGACCTCGGCCCGCACCCGCTCACCGGGCAGGGCGCCGGCGACGAAGACGACCCTGCCGTCGGGGGCTCGGCCCACACCCTCGCCCCCGCCGGCGATGCGGTCGACGTCGAGCTCCACCGACGCGCCCGGCGCCAGGTCGTCCTCACCCACGGGTGCGGGTCGGGGGCGGGCCACCCGGGGAAGGCTACGGCCCGTCCGCTCCGCCCCGGGATCCCGCCCGTGCCGGCCCCCGAGGCGCCGGCCTCGTCGGGCTGGAGGTGCCGCGTAGGGTGCGGGGCGATGAGCCCGCGCCTCGCCCCCCGCCCGGCGTCCATCGTGGAGCGCAAGGTGGTCCGGATCCGCACCGTGGTCTCGAGCGCCGGGCTCGACGTCGACATCGAGGTCGACGGCGGCATCGGCCCCGACACCATCGGCGGCGGCGGCGGCGGCGGCGCCGCGAAGGCCGGAGCCAACGTGCTGGTGGCCGGACGCGCCCTTCAACGCGACCCCGACGGGCTCGGCCACGCCGTGGCCGACCTGCGACCAGGAGCCGAGACGGCCCGCGCCGCGGTTGCGTCGTGAGGGCGGCGGCCGCCCGCCTCGCCCTCGCCGGCACCCTGCTGGCGGGCAGCTTCCTCGCTGCGTGCAGTGACGAAGGTGACAGCGAGGCCTTCTGCGATCGCATCGGCGACACGACACCGGTGGCCGAGGTCCTCGCCGAGCTCGACTCCAGCGACCCGGGCGGGTCCCGGCGGCGCCTCCAGCGGGGCATCGAGGAGTTCCAAGCCCTCGAGGCCGCGGCGCCCGGGGAGATCCGGGGCGACCTGGCCCGCCTGCGCCGCGGGGTCGAGCTGGTGCTCGAGGCCATCGAGGACAACCCCGACGACCTCCCCGCCGCCCGCGAGGCCATCACCGGGCGCCAAGACGAGCTCTCCGGGCTCTTCCAGGCCGGGGAACGGGTGGTGTCCTACGCCCGCGACGAGTGCGGCGTCAGCCTGGATGACCCCGACGGCACCGGCTCACCGGGCGGCACCGACACGACCGCCGGCGGATCCGAGCCCGACGGGACCGGCACCGGCGGCATCGACGGCACCGACGGCGAGGAGGTCGAGCCCGAGGGCACGGATCCGGACGCCACGACGGGCACCAGCCTCGACGAGGCCCCCGACTCCGACGGATCGGAGGGCGGCTGATCGACCCGGGACGCAGCCGCGCCCCGGCGTGATCAGGTGTCGGCCATCTCCTGGCGACGGCTGGTCACCTGGTCGATGATGCCGTAGTCCTTGGCCTCCTCGGCGGTGAACCAGCGGTCGCGCTCGGAGTCGGCCTCGACCTGATCGAGCGGCTGGCCGGTGTGCTCGGCGATGCGCTGGGCCATCAGCTTCTTCACGTAGAGGATCTGCTCGGCCTGGATCTGGATGTCGGACGCCTGGCCCTGGAAGCCACCCGAGGGCTGGTGCATCATCACCCGTGCGTGCGGCAGGGCGAAGCGCTTGCCGGGCTCGCCGGCGCAGAGCAGGAACTGGCCCATCGACGCGGCCAGGCCCATGCAGATGGTGCCGACGCCGGGGGTGATGAGCTGCATGGTGTCGTAGATGGCCATGCCTGCGGTGACCGACCCGCCGGGTGAGTTGATGTAGAGCCAGATGTCCTTGTCGGGATCCTCGCTCTCGAGGAACAGCAGCTGGGCCGTGATCAGGTTGGAGATGGTGTCGTTGACCTCGGAGCCGAGGAAGACGATGCGGTTCTTCAGCAGGCGGTTGAAGATCTCGCCCTGGGCGTCGAAGCTGCCGGGCGACTGGGCGACGGGGGGGACGGAGATCAGAGGCGGAGCCATGGGGGCCGAGGCTAGCGGCGGACCCCTCGAACCCGACGCCGACCCGGCCGGCCCCGCCGGTCACGCTCGTGCCGGCCACGCACCCTGCCCGACGGCACTCGCACCTCCTAACCTGGCGCCACCCGCCGGCGTACTCCAACTGGCAGAGAGACCGCGTTTAGGGCGCGGGCAGTGTGGGTTCGAACCCCACCGCCGGCACCGCGGGGCGACGACGTCCCCGCCTTGGCCGACCCTCTTCCCCGCCTCCCCCTCTCTCGGCACACTCGCTCCCGGGAGCGTGACGGGGCGGACCCGACCGGTCCGGGAACGGACCCGACGGGTCCGGCGGTGGGCCCCTCGGCCGGGGCTACCCGACGGCGATCGGGGGCACCGGCTGGGGTGGCGGCGGCCCGACGTAGCGGGCGCGGGGCCGGATGATCTTGGGGTCGACCGCCTGCTCGAGGACGTTGGCGCACCAGCCGACGACCCGGCCGGCGGCGAAGGTGGGGGTGAACATCTCCGGCGGGATCCCACAGCTCGCCATGACGACGCCGGCGTAGAACTCGACGTTGGCGTAGAGCTCACGGCCGGGCTTCATCTCGGCCAGGACCTCGACGACGGTCTTCTCGACGGCGACGGCCAGCTCGACCAGCGAGCCACCCAGGCCGATGGCGACGTCGCGCAACATGACCGAACGAGGGTCGTCGGTGCGATAGACGGCATGGCCGAAGCCCATGATGCGCTCGCCCGCCACGACCTTCCGGGTGACGACCTCGCGAGCCCGTTCCGGTGAGCCGATCTCGTTCACCAGGTCGAGGGCGCGGCTGGGCGCGCCGCCGTGGAGCGGTCCGCTCAGGGCCCCGACGGCGCCGACCACGCACGACCCCACATCCGCGCCGGTCGACGCGATGACCCGGGCAGTGAAGGTGGAGGCGTTGAACCCGTGGTCGATGGTCGAGATGAGGTAGCACTCGACCGCCGTGGTGGCGGCGGGGTCGGGGGCGACCCCGGTGAGCATCCACAGGTAGTTCGCCGCGTAGGGGAGGTCGGTGCGGGGCTCGATCACCGGGAGCCCCCGTCGGAGTCGGTGCAGGGCCGTCAGCACCGTGGGCGTGAGGGCGGAGAGAAAGAGGGCGTCGCGCCGGCGCGCCGCGGCGTCGAGGTCCAGAACCGGACGCAACCCGCGTTCGGAGGCCGCCATCGAGAGAGCGGTCCGGAGCCCCTCGAGCGGGGTGGAGGTGCGCGCCACGGCCGGCAGCACCTCGAGCACCGAGGGCGGAAGGGGGCGGAGCGGGTCGGTCTCGGCCCGGAAGGTGTCGCGCTCGACCCGGGTCGCGGGGAGCGAGCCGTCGATCAGCAGCCGCCACACGTCCTCGAAGGGGCGGTTGGTGGACAGGTCGATCGCCGAGTGCTGGCGGTAGTGGTAGAAGCCCTCGTTGCCGCGCACGTCGGAGACGGTGGTGTCGGCCACCACGACCCCCTTGAGGCCGCGGGGCACGTCGGCCGGGCCGATGGTGGCGAGCCGAGCCAGGTCGCGGAGCGAGACCACGCCGACGAGCTCGCCGTCCCGGGTCACCGGCATGTGGCGGTAGCCCCGCTCGCGCAGCGTCGAGAGGGCGGCGGCGAGGTCGAGGTCAGTGGGCACCGTGTCGACGGGTGAGGTCATGGCGTCCTGCACGGTGAGGCCGGCGAGGTCGCCGTGCGTCGCGGCGACGCGGAGCACGTCGCGCTCGGTGACGATGCCCACGGGGTGTTGCTCCTTGAGCACGACGACCGAGCCGATGCGGTGCTCGTGCATGCGCCTCACTGCCTCGGTGAGCGGTTCGGAGGACCCCGCAGTGATCGGGGGTGCCGTCATGATGGACTCGACCGTTGTCATGGCCGCAGCATCCGCCCCGTCGCCGAGACAGTCAACGTTGATTATCATCAGGTCATGGCAACGATGACGGCCCCCGAGGTGGCGAGTCGGCTCGGGGTCAAGCTCGAGACGGTCTACGCCTACGTGAGCCGAGGCGCGCTCGGCCGCGTGCGGTCACCGGGCTCGCGGGCCAGCCTCTTCGATGCGGACGAGGTTGAGGCCCTCGCTCGTCGCGGCCGGCCCCGCCGCACGACGCGGTCGGCCGCTCTCGACTTCGTCATCGAGACGCGCCTCACCTCCATCGATGCCCACGGGCTCCGCTACCGCGGCCACGACGTCGCCGGGCTGGC
The DNA here is from genome assembly GCF_035575815.1 of Iamia sp. Classification (NCBI taxonomy): domain Bacteria; kingdom Bacillati; phylum Actinomycetota; class Acidimicrobiia; order Acidimicrobiales; family Iamiaceae; genus Iamia; species Iamia sp. Next base: position 59,337 of record NZ_DATLXO010000147.1, on the reverse strand, counting down.
CCAGACCGCCTCCTTCGAACAGGTCGCCGAGCTGCTCTGGACCGGCACCCTCCCCGATCGCTGGCGACCGTGGGACCCGGTGGAGCCGGCCGTCTCTGATGTCGGGGGCATTCGGGACCGGTTGCGGCTGGCGGTCGCGCTGGCTGCCGCCGGTGACCCCCTGCGCGCCGACCTGCGCCGAGCCGCGGTCGCCCGGACGGGCGAGGAGCTGATCGGGGCGATGGTCGGCGCGCTCGCCATCCGGGGCGACGGTCGGACCCCACGGCTCACCGTGCCCGACGGGGCCGAGCCGCGCCGCGGCACCATCGCCGGAAGGCTCTGGACCCGGCTCGCGCCCGCCCGCCCCCGGCCCGGCATGCTCGGTGCCCTGAACGCGGCGCTGGTCCTGCTCGCCGACCACGAGCTGGCGGTGTCCACCCTCGCGGCCCGCGTCGCGGCCTCGGCCCGAGCCGACCCCTACGCGGTGGTGCTCGCCGGCCTGGGCCCGCTGTCGGGCCCGCTGCACGGCGGGGCCGGGCGCATGGCCCGCGACGTGCTCGACGCGGCGGCGGTCGAGGGGCCGGGACCGGCTCTGGCCCACGCCCTCGAGATCTACGGGGCCTACCCGGGGTTCGGGCAGCCGCTCTACCCCGACGGCGACCCCCGCGCCCGGGTTCTCCTCGACCTGGTGCGGGGCGCGGCCGGTGGCAGCCGGGCCCTCGCGGTCGCCGAGAGCGTCCTCTCCACCGCCCAACGACGGGTCCACGTCGAGCCCAACATCGACTTCGCCCTCGCCGTGCTCGGCTCTGTCGCCTCGATGCCACCGGACACCAGCGAGGCGATCTTCACCATCGCCCGCTCTGCCGGCTGGCTCGCCCACGCCATCGAGGAGTACCACGAGGCGCCGCTGCGGTTCCGCCCCCGGGCCGTCTACATCGGATGACCATGCACGGACTCGGCATCGCCGGGGATGAGGGGGCGCCGGCAGTCAGGCCGAGGGCATCTCCTCACCGGCGTCGAAGGTCCGAGCCATGGGCCCCGACGGCCGGGCGAGGCTGTAGAGCGCGTGTCGCCGCAGGCGGTGCCCCGGCGGAAGAGCCGGGTGGTCGAAGTCATCGTCGGGGTCGTGGGTCATGCCGAGCTTCTCCATCACGCGCTGCGAGGGGACGTTGACCACCGCGGTGAACGACACGATCTCAGCCCGCCCCAGACGCTCGAAGCCGTCGGCGAGCGCGGCCCGGGCGGCCTCGCTGGCGTAGCCCTCACCCCAGTGCTCGCGGGCCAGGCGGTAGCCGATCTCCACCGCAGGGGTGAAGGACGCATTGAAGGTGGCCGGCCAGAGCCCGACGAAGCCGGCGAAGGCGCCCGTGGCGCCGACCTCCACCGCCCACAGCCCGTACTCCTCGCGCCCGAAGGTCTCCTCGATGCGCGCCACCATGGCGTCGCTCTGCTCCCTGGTGAGCGGCGCCGGGAAGTGCTCCATCACGACCGGGTCGGCGTTGAGCGCGGCGAAGGGCTCCAGGTCGGCATCCCGCCACCGCCGCAGGCGCAGCCGACCGGTGCGCAGCTCCTCGGGGACCACGACGGTGAGCATGCCACCGGCCAGACGCCGCCGACAGAGGCGTTCTTGCGCCGAGATGTCGCGCTCCGCACCGAGATCGGGCGCAGGAACGGCCCTTGAACGTCGGTCGACCACCGGGCCCGGCCGCCACGGCCCTTCTTGCGCCGAGATGCCGCGCTCTGCGCCGCGGTCGGGCGCAGGAACGGTCTACGGACGTCAACGGCGGGATCGGGCGGACCTCCCACGGGGGCGTGCCCGGGCGACCCCTACACTCCGGCCCATGCGGCGGTCGACCCGATGAGCGCGGACGCACCGGGCGCGACGCCCGAGGCGGCCACGCTGACCCTCGCGGACGACCCCGATGCGTGGGCCTTGGCCGGGTTCACCGTCGATCCCGACGGCACGTGCCGGCTGGGCGGGGTCCGCCTGGTGCTGGCGGGGCCCGATGCGGGCCGCGGCGTCACCGCCTGGGCGATCCGCGGTCTGCCCCCTGAAGCCGCGCCCGACCTCGACGGCCTCCCCACCCACGCCACCGCCGAGGGGCCCGTCGACCCCGCCTGCCACCCGAGCTCGGCGGTGGCGGTCGACCACATCGTCCTGCTGACCGACGACATCGACCGCACGGTTGCCGCCGCGGCCGGCGTCGGGCTCGCCCCCCGCCGGTGGCGCGACCACGCCACGCCCGAGGGCACACCGGTGCGCCAGGTGTTCTACCGCGTCGGCGAGGTCGTGCTCGAGGTCGTCGCCCCCCGCGACCGGCCCGCCCGACCCCGGCCGGGAGTGCGCTCGTTCGGCCTGGCCCTCGTCGCCACCGACATCTCCGCGGCGCGCTCCGTGCTGGGTGACGGCCTCGGCCCCGAGCGCCCGGCGGTGCAGGCGGGGCGCAGCATCGCGACGGTGCGGCATCGCGCCCTCGGGCTGCGCACCCCCGTCGCGCTGATGAGCCCCCGCCCACCCCGCCGACCCACCCCTCCCCAGCCCCCAACCCCGAACTGGTAGCCGAATCGGGGGCTCCAGCCCCCAGATCCCTTACCACGACCGGCCCTCCCGGCCCCCAACCCCGAACTGGTAGGCGAATCGGGGGCTCCGGCCCCCAGATCCGTGACCACGTCGGGCGCGGGTTCGGACCAGCCGACAGCCGAGGCGGGGCTCGGATCACGGTGGCCTAGGGTCGCTCCGGTGTGCACCTTCCCTGCCCCCGCCGGTCGCCGGGCCCGGTTCGCCACCTGCGGTCGCGCCTGATGCTCGACCACGTCTTCACCGACGCCATCGGTGCGCTGCGAGACGCCATGGAGTCCGCCTTCCTCGAGCGCCAGGCCTTCGAGGAACGCTTCCAGGCCGACGTCCTGCTCGGTGACCTGACCTGGGAGACGTCCTACAGCCTCCCGGGCGAGGGGAACCCACCCCGCACCCGGGCCGACATCACCCTCGACTGGCCGACGTGGGCGCAGACCGCGTACCGCTCCTGGTACATCGGCGAGGAGCTCGACGAGCCGCCGCGCATCGAGATCGAGATCGTGATGCGGGTGCAGCGCCTGGCGACGCTGCCCAAGGTGACCGCCATCCTCGACGTGCTCCCCGAGGAGTCCACCACCATCGGCGAGGAGACCCTGCAGCGCTCGAGCCCGACGGTCGAAACCGTCTTCGACGCAGAGCTCGAACCCGACGAGTACGCCGTCGAGGTGTCCTACGAGGGCTCCTATGACCTCGAGGAGGAGGTGCTGGCCGACGGCTCGGTGCTCGACTCGCACTTCTCGTCGATGGGCGGCTGGATCGCCTCGACCCTCGTCCGTCTCGGCGACATCAAGCTCGACTACCTCCCGCCCGGCGACGAGGACAGCTGACCCTCCGCCTCGGCGCCCGGTCGACGACGGCCCCGTCGCCGCCCGCCCGACCACCCCCTCTTGGCACTCCGGTCGAGGCCCGGCACCACGGGCAGGACCTAGGGTCGGGCCCATGTCCGATGTCGTGATCGTCGAGGTGGCCGACGGCGTCGCCACCATCACCCTCAACCGTCCCGAGGCCCGCAACGCGCTCTCGATGGAGCTGTTGCGAGCCCTGCCCAGGGCGGTGGCCGAGGCCGATGCCGACCCGTCGGTCGCCGTCCTGGTCCTCACCGGGGCCGATCCCGCCTTCTGCGCCGGGCTCGACCTGCGCGAGGTCGGTCAGGGCGACGGGGGGCCGCTGCGGGCGAGCGGGGCCACCGGTGGCACCGACGACGCGGCGCGCGCCCGTCGGGGCCCGATGCCGGGGCGCACCAAGCCCCTCATCGGCGCCGTCAACGGGGCCGCGGTCACCGGCGGGCTCGAGGTGGCGCTGGCCTGCGACTGGCTCGTCGCGTCGGATCGGGCCCGCTTCGCCGACACCCACGCCCGGGTCGGCATCCAGCCCGGCTGGGGCCTCACCGTGCTGCTCCCCCAGGCCGTCGGCCTGCGCCGGGCCCGGCAGATGAGCGCCACCGGCAACTTCGTCGACGCCGAGACGGCGCTGCGGTGGGGGCTGGTCAACCAGGTCGTCGACCACGACGAGCTGGTGCCCGTCGCCCAGCAGCTCGCTCGCGACGTTGCGTCGAACGACGCGGCCGCGGTGGGACAGATCTTCGCCACCTACGCCGAGGGCTCCGAGCTCACCGCAGCCGAGGCGTGGGCCGTTGAGGCCCGGGTGGCCGCCGAGTGGCAGGGCTCGGCGTTCGATCCCTCCGAGGTCGCCCGCCGGCGCCAGGCCATCACCGAGCGCGGCCGCTCCCAGCAGGTCTGAACCAGCGGGGCGTCGCCCAGCTCCAACGGTCGGTACCGGCCCGCCCTCATGCATCGCGCTGCGTCGAACCTTGCACGCTTGGACGCTTCCTGGGCGGTCAAGCGTCCAAAGCTCGCATCAGGGCCGGGTCAGGCTGTCTCCTCAGCCGGCGGCGTCGCGGTCCTTGCTGACCTCGTCGAGGAGCCCCTCGGACCGGCGCAGCCGGTCCGAGCAACAGGCACGTCTCCGACGGAGGACGAGCTCGAGACCCCGACGAGTCCGGTCAGCTGCCGGTCGCGGCGTCGCGGTCCTTGCTGACCTCGTCGAGGAGCTCGTACTCCTCACCGGTGTCGACCCAGTCCTCGAACTGGCTGACACCGAGGGTGTCGAAGCGCTTGCGGAGCCAGCCGTCGTTGGCGTCGAGCAGGCCCAGCTTCTTGCAGTTGGGGACGATCTTGGAGAACAGCAGCTGCTGGAACGGGTCCTTGTTCTTCTCCTCGGCCGAGACGTCGAACATCTTCACGGCCTCCTTCACGTCGATGCCCATGCGGGCCCAGACCTCCTGCTGCAAGAAGCGGTCGCGCATGCGCACCGCGGCCTCGAACGCGAACTCCTGGCGCTCGAGCATCTCGGCGTCAGTGAGCCCGTCGTAGAACTCCTTGAGCGACAGCACGCCGAAGGCCACGTGGCGGGCTTCGTCGCCCATCACGTAGCGGAGGAGCTGCTTGAGCAGCGGGTCGGGGGTGGTCTGGTGGGCCATGCCGAAGGCGGCGAGGGCCAGGCCCTCGACCATGATCTGCATGCCGAGGTAGGTCATGTCCCACCGGCTGTCGTTGATGATGTCGTCGAGCAGCATCTTCAGGTGGGCGTTGATCGGGTAGTGCCCGTTCAGCTTGGTGTCGAGGTACTTGGCGAAGACCTCGACGTGGCGGGCCTCGTCCATCACCTGAGTGGCGGCGTAGTACTTGGCGTCGATCCACGGCACCGTCTCGACGATCTTGGCGGTGCAGAGCAGGGCGCCCTGCTCGCCGTGCATGAACTGTGACAACGACCAGTTCTGGCTCTCCATCGACAGCGCGGTCCACTCCTTGTCGCCCCAGCTGGCGAACGGGGTGCCGGCAAGCGAGATGCCCTTCTCGGCCAGCCCGGCCCGGCGCATCTCCGAGACGGCCTGGGCGAACTTCTCCTGGTCGACCTCGATCGACCAGTCGAGGTCGGTCTCGCCGTTCCACTGCGAGTGCTTGGCCTTCTCGTAGAGCTTGTTGAGCGCGGGGCGGGCGCCCTTCTCGTAGTCCCACGTGAAGATGGCATCGGCGTTGTCGCTGACCGTGTGGATGGCCTCGGTGACATCGGTGTTGGCGACCGAGATGATGGCTTCGAGGTCGTTGACCTCGCCGCGGCCGAGGATCTCGGCGTCGCGGTCGCGGGCCGCGCTGGAGGGGGTCGGGGTGGTGGCCATGGCTTCAGGGCTCCTGGGTGGTGGTGAGGGGACTGGATGTCGTCGGATCCGCGACGGACGGATCCGCGGTGGGCGGATCCGCGAGGGCCGAGATGAGGTGGGCGATGAGCTGCTCCCACGGCGCTGCTGCGGGCATGGGCAGCTCGACAGCGTCGAGCAACAAGAAGCCGAAGCCGAGGGCGTGGCAGAAGATCACGAGGGCGTCGGTGTCGAGCTCGGTGCCGATGCCGCGTCCCTCCTTGGCCGCCTCGATGACGGCGCGCAGCCGCTCCTGGCGCTCGAGCACGCGGCCGCGGATCAACGCCCCGACGGCCGGGTCGCGCCGCGCCGCGACGAAGGCCTCGATCAACAGCGCGCTGCCCGGCCCGGCGTCGGCCGAGCGCTGTACGAGGTGGCTCCCGGCGATGGCCAGCACATCCTCGGCCCGACCCTGGAAGCGGTGATCGGCGAAGAGCGAGTCGAGCTCGTCGGTGGTGTGGGCGTCGAGGGCGGCGACGAGCAGCTCGGCCTTGCCGGCGTGGCGGCTGTAGATGGCCCCCGTCGTGACCCCGGCGCGCCGGGCGATCTCGGCCACCCCGGCCCGGTCGTATCCCCGTTCGGCGAACACCTCGGCGGCGGCGCCGAGCAGCCGGACGCCCAGCGGGTCGGCCGGCGCGCCGGGATCGATGACGGTCGGAACAGGGTTCGGGAGGCTGGGAGCACTGGTGGCGATGGACCGATAATAACGGTTGTTATCGACCAGGACAAGCCCGGCGGTGCGTCGCTCCGGTGGCGGGCCAGTTGGTGGCCCGGACTCGGTCAGCCAGCGCGAGGGGCGAGCGGTAGTGTTCCGCATCGCTCCCACCCGGGAGGCCACTCCATCCCGTGCGCGGGACCAGGGGACACACCACAAGGAGACAAGCAGTGCGCCTATGCAGCAGATGGTTCCGGTTCGCAGCCCTGCTCGCCGTGCTCGGGCTGTTCATCGCCGCCTGCAGCACCGAGGACGACGAGGACGCGTCGACGGACTCCGGGAACGGGGAGGACACCGAGCAGGGGTCAAACGGAGAGCCAGCCACCTGCCAGGGCGAGACCGGCGACGAGCCCTCCGCGGAGGCCGTCGGCGGTGCGGAGGCTGACGGATCGGGACTCCGGATCGGCATGGTCCTCGACGTGGGTGGCGTCGACGACGACTCGTTCAACGAGGCCGCCAACCTCGGCCTCGAGACGGCCGCCGAGGACTTCGGCGTCGACGTCCAGCTCCTCGAGCCCAACGAGGACGGGTCCAACCGTGGCGACCTGCTGCGCTCGCTGGCCGAGGACGACTACGACCTCGTCATCGGCGTCGGGTTCCTCTTCACCGACTCGATGGCTCCGCTGGCCGAGCAGTTCCCCGACGTGAGCTTCGCCATCATCGACTCGGTCATCGAGGCCGAGAACGTCTCCTCACTGGTGTTCGCCGCCGAGCAGGGCTCGTTCCTGGTCGGCGCGGCGGCAGCACTGAAGAGCGGCACGGGTCAGATCGGCTTCATCGGTGGGCAGAACGGTGAGCTGATCCAGACCTTCCAGGCCGGCTTCGAGGCCGGCGTGGCCGAGATCGACCCCGACGCCGAGGTCGAGGTCACCTACCTGTCCGAGCCGCCCGATGCCAGCGGCTTCGCCGACCCGGCCTCGGCCAAGACCGTCGCCGACGGCATGTACTCCGACGGCATCGACGTGATCTACCACGCCGCCGGCGGGTCCGGCACCGGCCTCTTCGAGTCGGCGACGGCCGAGGATCGCCTCGCCATCGGCGTCGACTCCGACCAGTACCAGCAGGTCGACGAGGGCACCCAGCCCTGCATCCTCACATCCATGCTCAAGCGCGTCGACCAGGCCGTCTACAGCACCATCGAGAGCGCGGTGAACGACGAGCTCGCCGGCGGCGTGCAGAGCTTCGACCTCGAGAGCGGTGGCATCGACTACGCCCTCGACGGCGGTCAGCTCGACGACATCGAGGACCAGCTCGAAGAGCTCAAGCAGCAGATCATCGACGGTGAGATCGAGGTGCCGACCGCCCCGGAGTGATCGTCCGCTGATCACCTCGCGGCCTCTCCGGGCCGCACGACGCCGGACGGGGGACGGGACCTCGGTCCCGGGCCCCGTCCGCCCCAGGAGGACCCGTTGGCCGCAACGCCAGTCGCCGGCGCCACCTCGCCGGTCAGGAGCGGGGACCGCCCCGCCCCCGCCGTTCAGCTGCACGGCATCACCAAGCGGTTCCCCGGCGTCGTGGCCAACCGCGACGTCACCCTCCGCGTCGATGCCGGCACCATCCACGCCGTGGTCGGCGAGAACGGGGCCGGCAAGTCGACGCTCATGAAGATCCTCTACGGGATGCAGCGCCCCGACGAGGGCACCATCAGCGTCGACGGCGCCGTGGTCGGCTTCCGCCGGCCCACCGACGCCATCAAGGCCGGCATCGGCATGGTCCACCAGCACTTCATGCTGGCCGACAACCTCACCGTCCTCGAGAACATCGTGCTCGGGGCCGAGCCCAGCATCCCCGTGCTGCTCGGCACCCGCGCCGCCCGGCGCCGCATCGTCGCGCTGGGCCGCACCTACGGCCTGGCCGTCGACCCCGACGCCCTCGTCGAGGACCTCGGCGTCGGCGACCGCCAGCGCATCGAGATCCTGAAGGTCCTCTACCGGGGCGCCCGGGTGCTGATCCTCGACGAGCCGACAGCCGTGCTGGTGCCCCAAGAGGTCGACGAGCTCTTCCGCAACCTGCGCGAGCTCAAGCGCGAGGGGCTCACCGTCTTGTTCATCTCTCACAAGCTCGACGAGGTGCTCTCGGTGGCCGATGCCATCACCGTCATCCGGGGCGGCACCACCGTGACGACCGTCGCGCCCGACGAGGTGAGCGCCCGCGACCTGGCCAACCTCATGGTCGGACACGAGCTGCCCACCCCCGAGACCCGTGAGTCCACCGTCACCGACATCGTCGAGCTCTCGCTCCGCGGGGTTCGCGTGGCCGGCGCCGGGGCCCGACCGGCGCTCGGTGACATCGACCTCGACATCCGCCGCGGGGAGATCGTCGGCGTGGCCGGAGTGGATGGCAACGGCCAGAGCGAGCTCATCGCCGCGGTGATGGGGCTCGTCGACCTCGAGCGCGGATCGGTCCACGTCGGCGACGACGACATCAGCGGGTGGACCACCCGCCACCGGCGCGAGCAGGGCGTGGCCTGCGTGCCCGAAGACCGCCAGCGCGACGGGCTGCTGCTCGACGCCCCGCTCTGGGAGAACGTCGCCCTCGGCCAGCAGACCCGCAGCCCGTTCGTGAAGGGCCACTTCATCGACCGCCCGGGGGCGCGCCGTCGCACCGAGGAGGTCATTCAGGCCTACGGCGTGCGCACCCCGAACGCAGACGTGCGGGCCGGCGCCCTCTCCGGCGGGAACCAGCAGAAGCTGATCATGGGCCGCGAGCTCACCTCGGACCCTCGGGTGCTGGTGGCCGCCCACCCGACCCGTGGGGTCGACGTCGGGGCGCAGGCCGCCATCTGGGAGGAGCTTCGCCACGCCCGCTCCGCCGGACTCGCCGTGCTGCTGATCTCGGCGGACCTCGACGAGCTCATCGGCCTGTCCGACACGCTGGTCGTCCTCTACGGGGGCCGCATGGTCGTCCGACTCGACCCGGGGACCACCACCATCGACGACCTCGGCTGCCACATGACCGGCACCGATCCCGATGACCGGCCCGAGGTCGCAGGTCCTGAGCCACTCGCGGGCCCCGCGCCGACGGAGGGCTCCCACACCGACGGGATCCCTCCGAGGAGTCCCGATGAGATCTGATCGCCTGGTGCTCGGCCTGGCGGCGCCGCTCCTGGCCATCGTGTTGGCGTTGGGCGTCTCGACCTTGGTGCTGGCCCTGACCGGCAACTCGCCGGTCGACGTGTTCCGGCTGCTCGGCGGACAGCTCACCCGGAGCGGGGAGCTGATCAAGACGCTGAACCGGGCCGCTCCCTACTACATCTCGGGCGTGGCCGTGGCCGTCGGCTTCAAGATGAACCTGTTCAACATCGGCGTCGAGGGCCAGTACCGCCTCGCCGGGGTGGTCGCCGCGGCCGCGGGCGCCGGCCTGCCTCTGCCCGGTCCGCTGCGCCTCGTCGCCATCCTGGCCGCAGCCATCCTCGTCGGCGCCACCTGGGCTGGCATCGCCGGGGTGCTGCGGGCCTACCGGGGTGTGAGCGAGGTGATCTCGACGATCATGCTCAACGCCATCGCCCTCGGGCTCACCCCGTTCATGCTCACCCGCTGGTTCCAGGAGCAGAAGGCCGAGGGCACCGTCGACTTCTCGATCCGCACCAGGGACATCCCCTCCGGCGGGCGGTTGCCCGACCTCGACGTCCTCGTGCCCGGCGGTGTGAGCGGCGGCGTGCACCTCAACGCCTTCATCCTGATCGCCGCCGTCGTGGGGGTCGGTTACTGGCTCCTGATCTGGCGCAGCCGCTTCGGGTTCGACCTGCGGGCGTCGGGTTCCAACCCGCACGCGGCGCGCGCCTCGGGCGTGGACGCCAAGCGCATGACCGTCATGGCCATGGCCATCTCGGGCGGGGCTGCGGGTCTCGTCGGCCTGTCGACCATCGTCGGCAGCGCCCCTCACCGCTACACCGACGAGAGCTTCCTCGCCGGCCTGGGCTTCACCGGCATCGCCATCGCCCTGCTCGGCCGCAACAACCCTGTGGGCATCGCCTTGGGAGCGCTCCTGTGGGCGTTCATGGACATCGCCCGCACACCGATGTCGCGCGCCAACCTGCCCCGGGAGATCACCACCATCATGCAGGGCATCTTGATCCTCTCGGTGGTCGTGGCCTACCAGGTGGTGCAGCGGATCGGACAGCGTCGAGAAGCGGCCTCCATCGCCCGGGAGATCGACCCCGAACCTCCGCCGGCCCCGGACCGGGCCCCGGCGGGAGCACCGGCATGAGCCTCGCGATCCGCTCCGAGCGTCGTGCCCGATGGGTGAGCTCGTGACGATCATCGATCCCGACACCACCGCGGCCACCGTCACCGGGGCCCCCGCGACGCGCGCCACGCGGCGTGACCCGCTCAGCCGGCTGCCCTCGTCGGTGCGCTTCGCGGTCTACGGCTCACTCCTCGTCCTGGTCCTCACCACCGCCGAGCAGCTGACCGACCAGAGCCGACTCACCTCGACCAACACCTGGTCCTCCGCGCTCCAGCTCACGATGCCCATCGCCCTCGCCGGCCTCGGAGGGCTGTGGGCCGAGCGGGCCGGCGTGGTCAACATCGGCCTCGAGGGCATGATGATCCTCGGCACCTGGGTCGGCGCCTGGGGGTGCATCGAGTTCGGGCCGTGGGCCGGGGTGGCCCTCGGCGTCCTCGGCGGGGCGCTCGGCGGCCTGCTCCACGCCATCGCCACCGTCGGCTTCGGCGTCGACCACATCGTGTCGGGTGTGGCCATCAACATCCTGGGCGCCGGCGCTACCCAGTTCCTCAACCTCGAGGCGTTCGACTCCACCAACCAGTCACCGACGATCCCCAGCAACGTGGGGCGGATCCGCATCCCGGGTCTCAACGACCTCGTCGGCGGCGTCACCGGCAACCTCACCGACAGCTCGGTGCTGGTGTGGCTCGCAGTCACCGTGGGGCTGCTCGTCGTGGTCGTGCTGCGCTTCCACCCAGCCGTCCAGGCCGAGGGCGACACCGCGCCCACCGCAGAGGCCACCGAGGCCGACCCCTCCGACGCCGACACCGACACCGCCACCGGCCGGCCGGGGCGCCCGAGCCGCCCGAGCCGCGGGGGGCTCCCACCGGTGGTCGCCTCGGCGGCCCGACCGCTGCTGCTCTGGGCTCTCGGCATCGTGGTCGGTCTCTGCCTGATCGAGCTGGCCCCGTACCTCGACGAGCAGGAGCGCTTCCTCATCTCCGAGCTGGGACGCATCATCGAAGGCCTCACCGACGACCTGTCCTTGGTCGTGGTCCTCGGCGTGCTGGCGTTCCCGGTGAGCGCGTTCGTGCTGTGGCGCACCAAGTTCGGGCTCCGCCTGCGCTCGGTCGGGGAGGACCCTGTGGCGGCCGAGACGCTCGGCGTCAACGTGTACCTCATGAAGTGCGTCGCGGTGATCACCTCCGGGGCCATGGCCGGCCTGGGCGGGGTCACCCTCGTCTACGTCTTCGCCCAGAAGTTCCAGACCGGACAGACCAACGGGCGGGGCTACATCGGCCTGGCCGCCATGATCTTCGGCAACTGGCGGCCGGGGGGCCTCGCCCTCGGCGCCGGGCTCTTCGGCTTCACCGACGCCCTCAGCCTGCAGAGCGGCGAGACCACCCGCGCCCTGCTCGTAGTCGTGGCCCTGGGCTCGATCCTGATGGTCGCACGGGCGCTGGTCACCGGCCGGTGGAAGCCGGCAGCGGTCGCTGTCGTCGCCGGCGTGGCGTCCTACGGCTGGTTCCGCGCGGTCGACGAGCTGCCCGGCGAGATCGTCGTCTTCCTCCCCCACCTGACCACGCTGCTGGTGCTGACCTTCGCCTCCCAACGGCTGCGACCGCCGGCGGCCGACGGCCAGCGCTACCGGCGCGGCGAGTCGGGCTGAGATGGCCGACACCGAGGTGCCGTGGGAACGGCTCCGGGCCGAGGCACGCGCCATGGCGGAGCGCGCCTACGCGCCGTACTCCGGGGTCCGCGTTGGCGCCGCCGCCCTGGTCGACGACGGGCGGATCGTCGCCGGCTGCAACGTCGAGAACGCCAGCATCGGGCTCACCACCTGCGCCGAGAACGGGGTGGCCTCGGCGCTGGCGGCCACCGGTGGCGGGCGCCTCGTCGCCCTTGCGGTCGTGGCCGGCGACGGCGACCACCTGGCGCCCTGCGGCCGGTGCCGCCAGGTGCTCTCCGAGTTCGCCCGTCCCGACCTGGTGATCGACGCCGGCGACGCCACCGTCACCCTCGGCGAGCTGCTGCCGGGGGCCTTCGGGCCCGACGACCTGGTGACCCGCCGCGACCCCTCCCCCCCGGTGGGCTGAGCGGTGGCCACCGACATCCTCGACGTGCTGCGCACCAAGCGCGACGGCGGCACCCTCACCGACGAACAGATCCACTTCGCCCTGAGCGGCTTCACCGCCGGCACCGTCGCCGATGAGCAGATGGCCGCGCTGTGCATGGCCATTCTGTTCCGGGGCCTCTCCCCCACCGAGCTCTCGACGTGGACCCAGGTCATGCTCGACTCGGGCAGCACCCTCGACCTGGCGGCGGTGGGCCGACCCACCGTCGACAAGCACTCCACCGGCGGGGTGGGCGACAAGGTGTCGATGATCCTCGTCCCGCTCGTCGCCGCCTGCGGCGCGGCGGTGCCCCAGCTCGCGGGCCGGGGGCTCGGACACACCGGCGGCACCCTCGACAAGCTCGGGGCCATCGCCGGCTGGTCGCCGCAGCTCTCACCGGCCGACATGGTGTCCGCCCTGCGCGACGTCGGGGGCGTGATCTGCGGAGCGGGCGACGACCTCGCCCCCGCCGACCGGCGCCTCTACGCCCTCCGCGACGTCACCGCGACGGTCGAGGCGATCCCCCTCATCGCCTCGTCGATCATGAGCAAGAAGATCGCGTCAGGCACCCGAGCCCTGGTGCTCGACGTCAAGGTCGGATCGGGGGCGTTCCTGCCCGAGGTCGACCGGGCCCGGGCGTTGGCGGCGACGATGGTCGGCCTCGGGCGCGACCACGGGGTCGACACCGTCGCCCTGCTCACCGACATGGAGACGCCGCTCGGGCGGGCCTGCGGCAACGCGCTGGAGGTCACCGAGTCGATCGAGGTGCTCCAGGGCGGCGGCCCGGCCGACGTGCGGGAGGTCACCCTCGCCCTCGCCCGCGAGATGGTGGCCCTGGCCGGCCTCGACGCGGACCCCGCCGAGGTCCTCGACTCGGGTCGGGCCATGGATGTGTTCGACGCCATGGTCCGGGTGCAGGGCGGCGACCCCGAGGCGCCACTGCCGGCCGCGTCCGACGTGGTCGAGCTGGCGGCAACTGCCACCGGCCACCTGCGCCGCCTCGACGCTCGGGCCGTGGGCATCGCCGCCTGGCGCCTCGGCGCGGGGCGGGCCCGCAAGGAGGATCCGGTCAGCGCCTCGGCCGGCATCGTCTGTCGGGCCAAGCCGGGCGACCGGGTGATTGCGGGCCAGGTCGTGCTCGAGCTGCACGTCGATGACCCCGACCGGGTCGAGGGGGCCATCGCTGCCCTGGAGGGCGCCATCGAGGTGGGCGACACGCCCGCCGAGCCCCGGCCCCTGGTCCTCGACCGCATCACCTGACCTGCCGGTGAGCCGCCCGCACCCGGACGGCCGCTCCACCGAGTCGCCTCCGTTCTGGGCGCGCCAGTCACGCTGGAGGCCGAATCCAGTACCCAGAAGGGGTGAGCCGGTCAGCCGGTCGACCCGCCGGGCCGGTCTTGCGGTCAGCTGAGCAGACCGGCTGGGAGGTCGGCCACCACGAAGTAGGGCTCGAGCGCCTCGCACTCAACCCGCCCGTTCACCTCGTCGGCCTGACGCAGGACGGCGGTGACCTCGCCGCCGGCGGTGACCACCAGCTCGGCGGTCGCCGCCTCGCAGCCCCCGACCACGAAGGCCAGGCGCTGCGATCTCTCGGGGACAGGAGGGAGTCCGAGGTCCTCGACCGACAGGGCGACGTCGAGGCCGGCCAGGAGCCGCTCGAGGTCCCGGTCGCTGTCGACCTCCAGGACCGACGGCTCGACGTCGCCGCCGAGGCGCTCGACCGCGTGCACCGTGCCCGGCCCGACGGGCGCCGACGCCGGCTCCCCGTCGACGGTCACGTCCTCGGGGACCTCCGTGCGGGCCACGGCCACGACGGCCACGGTGGTGATGGCCCGGGCGCAGACCACGTCGGGGTCTTCCTCCAACCCCGTCGGGACGAGGCGCAGGTCCCTTCCGTCGCGGCGCAGCTCGACCCCGTCGGGTGCGAAGCACCCACTGCTCACCACGCCGCCGACGAACAGCCGACCATCGCCGTCGCCCCCGTCGAGCTCGGTGACCAGCTCATCGACGGTCTCGGAGGCTCCGTCCTGGCCACCCAGGAAGCGTCCGGCGAAGGCCCGCAGGTCGACCGCGTCGACGATGAGCCCCGGCCCGGCACCCTCGGGGTCGCCATCGGAGCCCTCGGCGAGCAGCTCCACCTCGCCCGGCACGACCTCACCCTCGGAGCCAGGGGGCGGGGCGGTGTCGACCGCCGTCGGCGGGGCGTCGTCGCCGCAGGCGGCCACGACCACCACCAGCACGGCGAGCACGGCCAGGACGGGACGGGTGCGGTACATGGTGGATCCGACGGTACGCGCGATGACCCGGTTCCCGACCGGATCCGGGGTCGGCTCCCCCCTCGGCGCCGCGCTTGTGTCACGCCGGCGCCCGCCCTCGGCCGTCGAGGCGACGGGAGCAGGGCCCGACGTTCGCCCGTGGCCCGGGTGACGACCTGGCCGCGCCGCCATAGCCTCGCGCCGGTGAGCACCACCACGCCGCCTCCGCCCCTCACCGCCGACGACATCGCCGCCTGGGAGCGCGACGGATACCTGGTGGTGCCCGGGGCCGTGTCGCCCGCCGCCTGTCGCGAGCTCATGACCCGCGCCGCGGAGATCGTGGAGGAGGCCGCCGGCGACCCGGTGTCGGTGTTCTCCACCCACGAGCAGACCCGTGCCTCCGATGAGTGGTTCCTCTCCTCCGGCAGCCAGGTGCGCTGCTTCTTCGAGGAGGAGGCCTTCGCCCCCGACGGCGAGCTGGCCGTTCCCCTCGAGCGCTCGATCAACAAGATCGGCCACGCCCAACACGATCTCGACGACGCGTACGACCGCTTCGCCCGGGCCCCGGTGATGGCTGAGGTCACCGCCGGCCTGGGCGTGGCCGAGCCTCTCCTGGTGCAGTCGATGCACATCTTCAAGCAGCCCCACATCGGCGGTGAGGTCGGATGCCACCAGGACGCCACGTTCCTGTTCACCGACCCGCTGTCGGTCATCGGGCTGTGGGTCGCCCTCGAGGACGCCACGCTCGACAACGGCTGCCTGTGGACCGGGCCCGGCGGGCACCGGGGGCCGCTGCGGCGCCGCTTCGCACGAGCCGGGGCCACCGACGCCGACGGCACCCGCTTCGTCGACCTCGACGCCGCCGCCCTCCCCGCCCCCGGACCGGGCGGGCCGCTCGTCCCGCTGGAGGTCGAAGCCGGCACTCTCGTCGCCCTCCACGGCCGGCTACCCCACTGGTCGGGCCCCAACCGCTCGCCGCGTTCGCGCCAGGCCTACTCGCTCCACGTCATCGACGGCACCGCCACCTACCCAGACGACAACTGGCTCCAACGCGACCGAGCCCTACCGTTCCGAGGCTTCTGAGGCTCGAGGCTGAGCCCGGGCCGGCCCCGGCGCGGTCGATGCCAACCAGCGAGCGGGCGACGCCGGTCATAGGGTCACCGCCATGAGCGAACGCACCCTTTCCCCCCTGTCCGGCGGCGGCTGCTTCTTCGAGGGCCCCCGGTGGCACGACGGCCGCTGGTGGGTGTCGGACTTCTACCGCCACGGCATCTTCACCCTCAGCCCTGACGGCACCGAGACCCAGATCGCCGAAGTACCGGGCCAGCCGTCGGGCCTCGGCTGGCTGCCCGACGGCACCCTGCTGGCGGTGTCGATGAAGGACAACCAGGTGCTGCGCGTCGCCGTCGACGGCAGCACCGAGGTCCACGCCGAGCTCGGCGACCAGGTGCAGGGCCCGAGCAACGACATGGTGGTGAGCGCCTCGGGCGTCGCCTACGTGGGCAGCTTCGGCTTCGACCTCATGGCCGGCGCCGACCCCCGGCCGTCGCCGATCTACGGAGTCTCGCCGGAGGGAGAGGTCACGGTGGCGGCCGAGGACCTTTCCTTCCCGAACGGCTCGGTGATCACCCCCGACGGCTCGACCCTGATCGTGGGCGAGACGATGGGCTGTCGCTACACGGCGTTCACCATCGACGCCGACGGGTCCCTGTCGGACCGCCGGATCTGGGGCCAGATGGCTCCTACCCCGCCCATCGGCAGCTTCGCCGAGACCCTCGGCGCCGTCACCGTCGGCCCCGACGGCTGCACCCTCGACGCCGAGGGCCACATCTGGGCCGCGGACGCCATCGGCGCCCGGCTCATCCGCATCGCGCCAGGAGGCGAGATCGTCGAGGAGATCGCCGCGCCCGAGGGCCAGGGCGTCTTCGCCTGCATGCTCGGCGGCGACGACGGCCACACCCTCCTGGCCTGCGTGGCGCCCGACTTCTTCGAACACGCCCGCCGTGAGGTCCGCGAGGCCTCGCTGGCGACCGTCACCGTCGACGTGCCCCACGCCGGGCTCCCCTGACAACCGTCGGCGCGGTTTCGGGCTCCAGTGGTCGGATAGCAGGTGTCGCTTCGCCACGAACCGACCGGTGGGTCGATCAGCATCCGGGGCGCCCAGCTCGGCCTGACGCCCCCGACTTGAGCCACCCCGAGCGCCACGCCCCGAACTGGTAAGCGACCTGGGGGCGGGAGCGCCCGGTCCCGTGACCAGTCCGGGCTCAGCGGCCAACTGGTCTCGGATCTGGGGGCGGGAGCGCCCGATGTCGCTACCAGTTCGGAGGACCGGGCCAGCCCCGAGTCAGCCGGGCGGCAGGAGGGTGCGGTCGACCTGACCGGTGCGGACCATCACGGCGCGACGGGCCGGGTCATCCAGCCCGAACGTGCGCCAGCACCACCAGCAGGCCGCCGCCCCCAGCACCTCGAGGGCGACGATGACCACCATCGGCCGATCGAGCTCGGGCAGCCCGCCGGGGCCGAGGGCCCAGCCCAAGAACGGCCACCAGAACAGCTCGGCCCGGGTGAAGGATCCGTCGAGGGCCAAGTGGAGGAAGAGGCCGATCGGGAGCCCCAGCCAGCGCCGTCTGACCAGGCGCCGGTTGCGGGTCCCCAGCATCACCACGCCGAGCGCCAGAACGGCCCCGAGCAGGGTGTGGAGCACCCGGGGCCCGCCGGCCACCGCTTCGGCGAGGGGCAGGACGGCGCCGGCGGCCACCACGCGGTAGTCGAGGGCAGGGCTGCGGAAGACCAGCCAGACGATGGCGATGGCGGGTCCGACGAACCAGAGCAGCATCAGCGGCGACCGGGTGCCTGGTCGAAGGAGCGGGGCGACATCAACGGCCACCGGGTGCCTGGTCGAAGGAGCGGGGCGACATCAACGGCGTCCGAGCACGGGACCGGCGGACCAGGGGACACGGATGACGTCGCGCTCAGCGCACCAGGAGCCGGTCGCAGTCCTCGCAGTGGATGCGGGCATCAGGGGGCAGCGCCTTGATGCGGGCCAGCTCGACGGCCGAGAGCTTCATGTGGCAACCACCGCACGTGCCGTGCTCGAGTCGGGAGATGCCGACGCCCCCGTGGACCGAGCGCAACGCCTCGTACTCCTCGAGCAGGTCGGCGGGCACATCTGCGGCCGCCGTGGCCCGGTCCCCGACCACCGTCTCGAGCTCCGCGTCGATCTCGGCCTCGGCCACGGTGATGCGCATCGCGAGGGCCTCGGCCCGCTCGGCGAGGATGGCCCGCTCAGCGTGGAGCGCGGTGGCCTCCTCGTCGAAGGGTTCGCGCTCGACCATGATCTCGATCTCCTGCTCCTCGAGCTCGCCGACGCGCCGCCCCAGCGACGCCACCTCGTCCTGGAAGCCCTGGAGCTCGCGGGGGTTGGTGATGGTGCCGCTGTACATCATCTTGTCGGCGTGGGCCGCCTTGTCGCGGAGCGTCGCGACCTCGTCATCGAGGCGGGCCTGGTCACGTTCGAGGCGGTGACGTTCGGCGTCGAGGGCCTCTCCCCGGGCGGCGAGGGCCTGGTCCGCGGCGGCGACCTTTGCGGCCTCGGTCCGCTCGGGCAGGGCCTGGCGGCGGGTGCGGAGCTGGGTTGCGCGGGTGTCGTGGCCCTGGACGACGAGAAGCTGCTCCAACGAGTCGTTGGTCATGGGGTCCCTCTCGGGGGATGGGGGCGGATCGCGGCGACACTACGGGCCGCGCGGCCCGGACCGCTCCGCAAGCTCCGCCCACAGAGAGCCCGTAGGTCCTGGTTCGCTCGCTGCGCTCGCTCATTGGTGCGGCTTGAGTGTTTGGGGCATCGACGCCGGGGTCGGGGTAGGGAGGCACCACTGAGCGCTGCCGGCTCCGCAGGCTCCACCGTCAGAGAGCCCGTACCTCCTGGTTCCCTCGCTGCGCTCGCTCACCGCCCCCCGAGCGGTGACGGGTCGGTGCACCGGCGGAACCCCGACTCGAAGCACAGGCGCTGGCTCCGGGCCGGAGGTTCGGGCGGGGTGAACTCGACGATGGGCTGGTTCGCGGTCACCGAGCTCATGAACGCACCCCACATCTGGGCCGGGGCCCTTCCGCCCTGCAGGTCGCCGCCGCCGCCGAAGCTGAGGCGCACGTTGCCCCCCGTGGCGCCGATCCACACCGAGGTGGCCAGCTGCGGCGTGTAGCCCACGAACCACACGTCGTACGCGTTGTTGGTGGTGCCGGTCTTGCCCGCGGCCGGCTGACCCGAGGCGATGCCGGCCCGGGTGCCGGTGCCGCGCTCGACGTTCTTCTCGAGCACCGAGGTCACCTGCCGGGCGACCTCGGTGGGCAACACCCGCTCCGGCTCGGCCCGGTGGGCGAAGACGACGTCGCCGTCGGCCTCCTCGACCCGGTCGATGAAGTAGATCGGGTTGCGCATGCCGTCGTTGGCCAGCACCGAGTACGCGGCCGCCATCTCGAGTGGGGAGATGCCATCGGTGCCCAGGGCCATCGAGCCGTTCTCGGGGTTGAGATCGGCCGTGACGCCCATGGAGCGCGCCACCTCGGCCACCTTCTCGGGGCCGACGATCTGGTTGAGGCGCAGGAACGAGCAGTTCGACGAGCGAAGGGTCTGCTCGGTGAGGGTGTCGGTGCCACCACGGGCACCGCCGAAGTTGCCGGGCGGTTCGTCTTCCTTCTCGTAACCGGGAATGCCGCGGCACGGCCCTCGACCGTCGACGGTGTCGTTGGGCGTCGCCCCGTTGAGGATGGCGGCGGTCAGCACGAAGGTCTTGAACGTGGAACCGACCTGGCGGTTGCTCTGCTGGGAGAGGTCGAACTGGTAGCGGTCGAAGCCGGGGCCGCCCACGAGGAAGCGGACCGCTCCGGTGCCGGGCTCGACCCCTGCCATCGCGGCGGTGCCGAAGCGGGTGAGGCCGGTGAGAGGATCCGGCGGCAGCGCGAAGGTGCCGTCGCCGGTGCTCACGGGCAGGTTGTCGTTGCGGGCCTGGACCGCGAGCAGGTGCTGACGCTGGTCGAAGGTGGTGTACACCCGCAACCCTCCGCCGTAGAGGCGGTTGTAGCGGGCCGTCGGGGTGGACCCGAGACGCTCGTCGTCGAGGAGCTGCTGCTTGACCTCTTCGACGAAGTAGTCGTTGGGCTGGCGGGGCTCGAAGGCCTCGGTGGGCAGCGGGACCAACTTGTTGAGGTCGGCCTCCGTGCGCCCGAGGCGTCCGGTGATCACCAACGCGTCGAGCACCGTGTTGCGCCGGCTGGAGGCCCGGCTGCGGCTCTTGAACGGGTCGCAGGACCCCGGGCAACGGATGATGCTGGCGAGCATCGCCCCCTCGGCCCATGACAGCTCGCCCACGTCCTTGCGGAAGTACGTCTCCGCCGCGGCCTGCACCCCATAGGCCCCGGCGCCGAAGTACACCGTGTTGACGTAGTGCTCGAGGATCTCGTCCTTGGTGTAGTCCTCCTCGAGCTCCACTGCGAGGACCGCTTCGCGCACCTTGCGGGCGAAGTCCTGGTCGTCCTCGTCGATGGTGTTCTTCACCACCTGTTGGGTGATCGTGGAGCCGCCCTGGGCCACGCCACCGCTCTCGATGTTGGCGGTGAGGGCGCGTCCGATCGAGCGGGCGTTGACGCCCTGGTGGCTGTAGTAGGCGGAGTCCTCGGCGGCGAGCACCGAGTCGACGACGGTGCGGGGGACGTCCTCGAGGCCGACCTGGACGCGGTTCTCCTCGGCCACGAACGTGGCCAAGAGGGCGCCGTTGCGGTCATAGACGTAGGAGCGCTCCGAGAGGGTCTCCAGGCTGATCCCGGCCCGCTCGAAGCGGTGTGACCCGGCGATCTCGGCGATGCGGGGCGCGGCGACGGCGATGGCCGTCGTGAGCGTGACGAGCCCCACGCCCACGATGAGCGCGAGGCGGATCAACCGCCCGATGTTGGTGAGCACCACCTTGAGGACCTTCACGTCAGTGTGCAGGCTAGTGGCCGACCCTCTCTGAGCACCCGCGCCCCTGGTCACCGGTAGCGTGACGACCCATGGCCCACCCCCGCCCGTTCCGCTTCGGCGTCCAGCTCGCCACCGCCCCCGACGGCCCCTCGTGGTCGGGCCTGGCCCGCCAGGCCGAGGACCTCGGCTACTCCACCGTCTTCATCCCCGACCACTTCGGCGACCAGCTCTCCCCCACCATCGCCCTCCAGGCTGCCGCCGATGCCACCACCACCCTGCGCGTCGGCGCCCTCGTCTACGACAACGACTACCGCCACCCTGTCGTGCTGGCCAAGGACTGCGCCACCATCGACCTCCTCTCCGGCGGACGCCTCGAGCTGGGCATCGGCGCCGGCTGGATGAGCTCCGACTACGACCAGTCGGGCATTCCCATGGACCCGCCCAAGGTGCGCGTCGACCGCATGATCGACGCCGTTGCGGTGCTGAAGGGCGCCTTCGCCGACGGCGCCTTCAGCCACGACGGACCGCACTACACGATCTCGGGCTACGACGGCCTACCCAAGCCGGTGCAGAAGCCCCACCCGCCCCTGCTCATCGGCGGCGGCATGAAGCGGGTGCTGTCCTTCGCCGGGCGAGAGGCCCAGATCGTCGGCATCAACCCGTCGATCCCCAACGGGCGGGTCGATGCCGACGCCGCCTTGTCCGGCACTGCGGGTGCCACCGACGAGAAGATCGGCTGGGTCCGCGAAGCGGCTGGTGACCGCTACGGCGACATCGAGCTCAACGCCTTGCACTTCGCCACCATCGTCACCGACGATCGGGCCGGCACCATTGAGATGATGGCGCCCCTGTTCGGCATCCCACCCGACGAGGTCGCCGACTACCCCCACGCCCTCATCGGCACCGTGGAGGAGATCTGCGCAGATCTCGAGGCCCGCCGGGAGCGCTGGGACCTCTCCTACGTCGTGGTCCAGGGCGACTCCTTCGAGGCCTTCGCCCCCGTCGTCGCCCGCCTGGCCGGCACCTGAGCGCCGAGCCTCAACCCCAGCCGGGGAGGGCCGAGCCGGGGGCCCAGGTGGCGTGGGTGCCGCTCGAGATGCGCTGGGGGAGCTTCAGCCGGGCGATGGGGCCGGCGGCGATGTCGGCGGCGTCGAGCACCAGGCACTCGGAGCGGTCGTTGGCCACGTCGGTGGTGAGGGTGACGAGGTAGGCGTCGTCCTCCTCGGTGGCGCCCTCCTTCGGGGCCACGCCGACCTCCGAGCAGTAGACGCCGTCGGGCAGGCGCAGGTGCTCATCGACGCCCTTCTCGACGTCGTGGCGCACCAGGCCGTCAAAGAGGAACCAACCCGGCTTGCCCGTCGCCGCGTACACGTAGCGGTGGCGCTTGCCGGCGTAGCGACCGTTGACGATGCCGAACTCGGTGTGATCGTCGCGGAGGTGCTCCTCGGTCGTCTGACCCGTCACCAGGTTGAACCGCCACCGGTGCAGGCGGGTCTTCATCCAGTCGAGCGCCAGGTAGCGGAACATCCACATGTCGTCGGCCACCGCATCGGGCCGGGGCATGGGCTCGTCTTGGTAGAAGCCCTCGAGCACGACCTCGTCGCCGTCGGTGTACGCGTTGGTGAAGTGCAGGACGTAGGTGGGATCCGCCTCGAACCAGCGGATGTCGTCGACTCCCCCCCGGCGGGGGATCACCGCGAAGCGGCTCGGCTCGTCGTGCATGGCCAGCTGGAACCGGCCCTTCGCCAAGAGCCGCTCATCCCAGTACATCGGGAAGGCGTTGAGGATCACGTGGTCGGTCGTGAAGGCCATGTCGTGGGGGAGGCGGGGTCCCGGCAGCGGCACCGGCGTGTGGTGCACGAGGCGGTTGTCGGCGTCGACCACGCCGTAGTGCAGGTAGGGCGCCTCCAGCCCGTAGCTGAAGAACAGCATCTCGCCGGTGGCCTCGTCGACCTTGGTGTGGGCCGAGATGCCCTCGGGCGGGAACCAGCCGTCCCACGTCGTGGCCCCCACGGTGTCGAGGGTGAGGGGGTCGAGCCGGTAGAGGTCGCCGCACTGCCAGAACGAGGTCACGGCCTGGCCGGCGTGGACGACGATGTCAGTGCTCGACGCGTCCTTCATGCGGCCCCGGGCCCCCCAGCCATCGGGGCGCTCGGCCGAGGTCGGGCTCTCGGAGATGCCGGCCCACAGCGACCGCCCGGCGGACTGCTCGGCGGTGAACCCGGCGGTGCGGATGAAGCGGTTGCGGTACCAGGCCCGCCCGCCCTCGAAGCCCACGGCGTGGACCATGCCGTCACCGTCGAAGGGGTGGTAGCGAGCGATCGGCATGTGGACCGGGTTCTCGGTGTTGCGCAGGTAGAGCCCGTCGAGGTCGTCGGGGAGGGTGCCCTCGACCTCGAGCTCGTCGACCTTCCACTCCTCGTGCTGGGGGCGCCACGGACCGGACCGGTACGGGTGGTCGTCGTCGTCGGGCAGGGTGCGGAGGGCCCGGCCCACCAGGTCGATGTCCACGATCTCTCCTCTGGTCGTCAGGCGTTACCGGCCGGGTCGAGGGCATCGCTCTGGTACCCGCCCAGCACCGACAATGCCATTCGTCACACCGGCCACGCGCCCACGCTACCGGCCAAACCGCCGACCCGCCCGCCCCACCGGCGGCACCACCCACCCGCCACCGAGCCGTTCTTGCGCCCGATCGCTGCGCCCGACCCAGCGTCCCGGCGCACGAACCGACACGGGTACCGGCCGGACCACCGCCGAGCCGTTCTAGCGCCCGATCGGCGCGCCCGGCGCAGCACCGCGGCGCAAGAACTGACGGGCAGGTGACGCGATCCCACCCCCCACCCGAGAGCCGGGGTCGGTTCGCGCCAAGGGGACGGCGGTCAGATCAGAGGGTCTCGGCCAGGCTGACGTCGCCGGTGCCGCGGAGCAGGTTCTTCAGCAGCTTCCCCGATGCGTTGCGCGGCAGGCGCTCCGGACGCAGCTCGACGTGGGTCGGCACCTTGAAGTCGGCCAGCTCCGCCGCGACCCAGCGCCGGACCTCGTCCTCGGTGAGCCCCGCTCCGGGTTCGACCGAGACGACGGCCTTGACCTCCTCGCCCAGGGTCGGGTGGGGCACGCCGATGACCGCCGCGTCGGCCACCCCCGGGTGCTCGACCAGGCGGTTCTCGATCTCGACGCAGTACACGTTCTCGCCGCCCCGGATGATCATGTCCTTGGCCCGATCGGTGACGAACAGGAAACCCTCGTCGTCGAGGTGGCCCAGGTCGCCGGTGTGGAGCCATCCGTCGCGCAAGGCCTCGGCCGTCGCCTCGGGCTTGCCCCAGTAGCCGGGCATGATGATCGGGCCCCGGATGCAGACCTCGCCGGTGCGACCGGGCGGCAGCGATCCCCCGGATCCGTCGTCGATGCCGATGTCGACCACCGGCATCGGCCGGCCCACCGAATCCGGCTTGGCCAGGGCTTCGGAGCCGGTCAGCACGGTGGCCACCGACGACGACTCGGTCAGCCCGTAGGCGTTGCTGGTGGTGCGCACCGACGGGAACGTCTCGCGCACCTTGCGCTGGAGCTCGCCGGCCGACGGCGACCCTCCGAAGGCAACGGTGGCGATCGAGGTGGTGTCGAAGTCGCCCCGGCGCGGGTCCTCGCACACCCGCCACACCATGGTGGGCACCGTGGCCCAGATCTTCACCCGCTCCCGCTCGATGAGGCCCAGGACCTCGGCCGGGTCGAAGCGACCCTCGGGCATCACCAGCCGGACACCCCCGAGCAACCCGACCACCAGGTTCGAGTGGCACCCCGCCACGTGGAACAGCGGCGAGGTGAGCAGGCCGACGGTCTGGGTCGGCTCCGTCTCCCCGTCGGCTGTCGGTGCATCGGCCGCCGGTGCGTCGGCCGTCGGGGCGACGGAGGCCGCGGCGTCGGAGGCCATCTGCCCGGCGACGGTGTTGAGCACGGTGTTCTGGAGGTTGGCGATCATGCTGCGGTGGGTCGAGATGGCGCCCTTGGGCCGACCGGTGGTGCCCGACGTGTAGAAGATCACCGCGGCATCGCCCTCGTCGATGTGGGTCGTGGGAGCCGTGGCCGTCGGCGCGTCGGTGAGATCAGGAAAGGGGTGCACCCGGTCACCGCCGCCGACCTTGCCCGGATCCGCGTCGACGACGTACACGACCTCGAGCCCGGGCAGGGCGCCCGCGGCGAGGACATCCGCGATGCGCTCGAGGCGCTTGCGGTCGGCGACGAGGACCTTGGCCCCGGAGTCCTCCAACCCGTAGAGCACCTCGTCGGTCTTCCACCAGCCGTTCAGGCCGACGAGCACCGCACCCAGGCTCACCGTGGCCCAGAACGTCGCGCACCACTCGGGGTTGTTGGCCGAGAGCACAGCGACGCGGTCACGGTGGACCACACCTCGCGCCGCGAGGGTCTCGGCGATGCCGTTGGCCTCGGCCGCGAAGTCGGTGAAGGAGATCCGCCGGTCGCCGTGGACCAGGAAGGTGGCGTCGCCGTGGCCCGCGCCCATGGCCAGCACCTCCCGCAGGGACGAGAAGCGGGACTCATAGACCCGCATCTCCACGCCGTCGACCACGGCGGGGACGATGGCAAAGGGCCCGCCCGGGGCGGTGAGCTGGTCGACGGCATCGGCGTAGGTGACCATGGCCGCAGTCTGGCCAACGAGCACCGACGCCGCCGGACGACGCGCCCCGCAGCCCGCAGCCTCGGCTACCGGCGGGGCTGGGGGTCGAGCAGCACGCCCGGGTTCAAGATGCCGGCCGGGTCGAGCACGGCCTTGCCGGCGCGGAGCACCGCGGCGACGGGCTCGGGCCGCTGGCGGTCGTACCAGGGTCGGTGGTCGCGACCGACCGAGTGGTGGTGGGTGATGGTGCCGCCGGCGGCGGCCAGCGCCTCGGAGACGGTCACCTTCACCGCATCCCACTGGGCGACCTGGTCGCCCCACCGGCCCTGGGCGTAGATCGAGAAGTAGGGCGCCGGCCCGTCGGGGTAGACGTGGGTGAAGCGGCAGGTGACCACCCCGGTGCCGCACACCTCGGCCACGGCGCGGGTGGCGGCGTCGGTGACCGCCGCGTGCAAGGCGTCGAAGCGGTCCCAGGTGCACGCCGTCTCGAACGTCTCGACCACGAGGCTCATCCGGGCCAGGGCGTCGCGGGTGTAGGGCGCCCGCAGGAACGTCGAGCGCCACTCCCCTGCGGCGCCCTCCCGGCTGGCCGACGCTTCGGTGCCCGCCGACGCGGTGGGGTCGCCGGCGTCGGAGAGCTGCGGCCCGTCGGGCGCCTCGCCCCCGTGAGCCCGGGTGAGGTCCAGGGCCCGGTCGAGCCACGGGCCGACCGGGTGGTCGGCGGACTCGAACCCGAGCACGAGCAGGGCGCCGACGTCGACGGCACCGGCGGTGAGGGCCGCCTCGGTGCCGTCGAGCAGGCGACAGTTCGACGGGAACAGCGCGGCCTGCGAGATGGCGCGGACCGCCTCGACCCCTGCCGCCCATGTCGCGAAGCGCACCGACGCTCCGGCGCGCCACCGGGGTCGGTCCTGGAGCCGCACCCACGCCTCGGTGATCACGCCGAGGGCGCCCTCGGAGCCGAGGAACAGACGGTCGGGGGACGGTCCCGCGCCGGACCCCGGCAGGCGTCGCGACGCGCTGAACCCGGTCGGGGTGACGACCCGGATGGCCTCCACCAGGTCGTCGATGTGGGTGTAGACGGTGGCGAAGTGCCCGCCGGCGCGGGTGGCGAGCCAGCCACCGAGGGTCGAGAACTCGAAGGACTGCGGGAAGTGGCGCAGCGAGTAGCCGTGGGGCCGCAGCTGGTCCTCGAGCACGGGGCCGAGGGCGCCGGCCTGAATGCGCGCCGCCCGGCTGACCGGGTCGACCTCGAGCACGCGGTCCATGGCGGTGAGATCGATGGAGACGGCGCCGGCGTAGCCCTCGCCCACGCGCGCCTCGATGCCACCGACGACCGACGAGCCGCCGCCGTAGGCAATGGCGGCGATGCCGGCGTCGGAGCACCACTCGAGCAGGGCCAGCACGTCGCTCTCGCGAATGGGTCGGGCGACGAGGTCGGGCGGCTCGTCGAGGCGGCCGAGCAGGTTGCGGGCCACGTCGCGGTACGCCTTGCCGTGGGTGTGCGCGGCGCGCTCCCACGGGTCATCGGAGCAGAGGCCAGCCAGGCTCTCAGGAGGACGGATGCGGCTGGCGCGCAGGGCCAGGTCGGCCACCGCCGGCGGGTCGTGGTCCTCGGGGGTGAAGCCGAACCCGGCCATGGTGCGGGCCAAGGTCGCACGCTCGCTGGTGCCGGCGGCCTGGTCCTCCCATCCCCAGCCCCACCACGAGCGACGTCGGGGCGTGGCGGTCACCAGCTCGCCCCGGGTGGATCGGCGCGCCGGGCGAGCCCCTGGGCCGACGCAGTGGTGTCTCCCGTGGCCCCGGCGGCGACCCGACGACGCACGGCCGCTTCGTCGCGCCGTGCCGCTCCGGCGGCCAGGGCCCCGTGGCGCAGGCCGGTCATGGCGCTCGCCTCGCCGTCGACGAGGGCAGGGGTGCGTCCCCGTCCGGCCACGTCGACCAGCAGCGTGGCCAGACCCGACCGGCGCTGGAACGGCGATGACACCAGCCGGGTGCTCTGCACCTTGGCCACCGGCACGAGGGCCGTCTCGCGGCTCAACCCGCCCCGGCGGGCCACCACGTGATCGTCGACGGTGGCCCAACCCAGACCGCGGTAGGCCAGCTCGGCGTCGAGGGCGGCCACCACGACGAGGAGCAGGGCGGCGAGGCCGAGCGGCGCGAACAGCACGGCCACGGGAACGGCCACGGCCAGGGCGGGAACGAGGCGACGCACCCACGCCCGGCGGCGGGCGGCGGGCGGAGCGGGGTGGAGGGCGGGCAGGCCCGGCGCGTCGGGGAGGACCTCGGCGAGCAGGGCGTCGAGCGCGACCCGGTCGAGCAGGGGCACGGTGATGCGACTGTCCTGCTGCTCGACCTCGCCCGACCCACCCGCGCTCTGGAGGGTCACCGACACCACCCCCAGCATCCGCCGGAGCGGGTTCTGGGCGATGCGCACCACCTGCACCCGGTGGATCGCCAGGCTCGCCTCGCGCTGGTCGAGCAGGCCGCGGCGCACGTGGAGCAGGTCGCCGCGCCGGGTGAGGCGGAAGCCGCCGTCGGTGAGGATCGCGGCGCCGGCGGCCGCCGCGAGCCACACCGGGATCCCGAGCAGCACCACGACGAGCACGGTCGACAGGGCGGGTCGGGCCCCGTCGAGCGCGGAGTCGGCCGCGTTCTGCCCCACGTCGCCCAGGGTGTCGTCGAGCAGTCCGAACAGCGAGCCCAGGACCGCGAACACCACGAGGAGCTTCGACCCGCTGACCCCCGCCATCGCCAGGCGGGGGGCGCTCAGGGTCACCACCTCGCGCTCGTCGAGCTCGGGGGCGAGGCCCGGGCCGGGGCCGAGGTGCGAGCCTGCCTCGGTCGGATGCTCCGCCCCGCCGGCTCCGGCGGCCGCCGCAACGGCGGGCGTCCGGCGGGCGGCGAGCACCCGGCGCAGTCGCTCGGCCTCGACGTCGGTGACGGCGTCGAGCGCGACCTCGGGGCCCGATCCCCCTCCGGCGGTGTCGATGCGCACCACCACCAGCCCGAGCGCCCGGTGGCGCAGCTTGCGCTGGAGGTCGACCTGTTGGACCCGATCCAGGGGCACGACGCGGCGCGACCGGTTCAGCACACCGCTCTCGACCACCATCGAGCTGCCGTCGACGCCGTAGGTGAACCGCGACCAGACCAGGTAGCGAGCCACGAGGAGGACGACCACGCCGACGACGACGATCGGCACCGCGAGGCCGGGGCGACGACCGAACGTGATGAGCAGGGGGATGGCGGCCTGGGGGCCGAAGCGGGCCAGGTCGAGCAGCGGCGAGGCCGGGTGCAACCGGCGCGGCCCCTCGGTGCTGTCGATCGGCGCCCCGCCACCCGGCGCCGTCCATGCACCCGCCAACGGCTCATCGACAGGTGGGGGCGGTGCGGAGAACGGTGGCCCGTCGAACGACGGGGGCCCCTCGAACGACGGCGGTCCGCTGAGAACCGGGGGTCCGGTCGGGGGAGAGGACCCAGGTGGCGGCCCGGTCGGTGGCGAGGACGCAGGTGGCGGTCCGGGCGGCGGCCCCGTCGGCGGCGGCGGCCCCGTCGGCGGCGACGGCCAGGCCGACGGAGGGCCCGTGGGCGGCGACGGCCACGAGGACGGAGGACCGGCGCCTCCGAGCTCAGACACCGGGCTCAGACGCCGTCGTCGGCGGCGGCCCGGCCGAGGAGCTGGCGGCGCACGGCTTCGGCCCGGTCCTCGTCGATGCCCGGCAGCAGGCCGTCGCTGCCGGAGGAGGCGGTGGTGATCTGGAGGGTCACGAGGCCGAAGGCCCGCTCGAGGGGCCCCTGGCGCACGTCGATCTGCTGCACGCGGAACACCGGGATGGCGGATTCGACGCGCACCAGCACCCCGTGGGCCACCTCCAGGCCCTCGTCGGTGAGCTCCCACCTCCACCGCCGGTACCGGGCTCGGGGCACGGCCACGGCGGCGGCGACCGCCACCATGGCGATCGCGGCGCTGGCGGCCGCGACCGCAGCGGCGCCGGCGAAGGCCGCCGCCAGCCCGATGCCCAGGGCGACGAGGACTACGACGCCGGCCCCGATGCCCCAGAGCAGGTGCCAGAGAGACCGCACCCGAGGGCTCAGCGGCTGGGAGCCGGGTCCCGCCGTGGGCCCCTCGGTCGGCGCAGTCGTCATCGGCACCTCCATGGCAAGGGTCAGCCTAGGCAGGCGGCACGGCGTCGAGGTGGGCCGAGACGCCGGCGGCGAAGCGCTCCACGTCGGCCTCGGTGCTGGCGAAGCTCGTCATCCAGCGCACCTGAGATCGCTCGAGGTCCCACGGCCAGAAGAACGACCACTCCTGGAGCGGGGCGATGGCCGCCGCGGGGAGGTGAGCGAAGACGGCGTTGGCCTCGGGGGCCCGGGCGATGTCGACGCCCTCGACAGCTCCGGCCCGGTCCGCCAGCAGGCCGGCCAGACGGTTGGCGTGGCGGGCGTGGTCGAGCCACAGGTCGTCGGCCAGCAGGGCGGTGATCTGGGCGGCGACGAACCGGGCCTTCGATGGCAGCTGCCCGGCCTGCTTGCGCACGTACCGGGCCGAGGCGGCCAGCTCGGGCCGGAGGTAGACCACGGCCTCGCCGTACATGGCGCCGTTCTTGGTGAGGCCGAAGGTCATCACGTCGACGCCGGTGTCACGCACCATGGTCGCCAGGTCGGTCCCGCAGGCCACCAGGGCGTTGGCGATCCGGGCGCCGTCGAGGTGCACGACGAGGCCGTGGCCGTGGGCAGCGTCGCAGAGGGCTCCGATCTCCGGAACGGTGTAGACGGTGCCCATCTCGGTGACCTGGCTGATGGATACGACGCCGGGTTGCGGGTGGTGCTCGGTGCCGAGCCAGTGCAGGTAGGGGTCGAGCGCCTCGGGCCGCAGCTTGCCGTCGACGTTGGGTACGGCGGTGATCGAGGCCCCGGTGAAGCGGGCGGGGGCGCCGCACTCGTCGACGACGATGTGGGCCGAGTCGACGCAGATCACCGACTGCCACGGCTGCACCACGGTGGCCAGGCCGACCACGTTGGCGCCCGTGCCGCCCCAGCACAGCAGCACCTCGGCCGGGGCGTCGAGCTGGGCGCGGAGGGCGGCGGTCGCGGCGGCGGTCCAGGGGTCGTCGCCGTAGGCCAGGGCCGGTCCGTGGTTGGCCTCGGCCAGGGCCGCCATCACCTGCGGGGCCACCCCGGCGGCGTTGTCGCTGGCGAAGCTGCCCTCCGGGGGCGGCGGGAGCGCTCCGGTCACGTGCGCCCGGCGGGGGTGGAGGGGGATGATCCGGTCATGGGCCCTCACCCTAGGAAGGCCGCACGACGGGCCGAGCTCAACCTTGGGCTTCGCGCCGCCGGCCCCGCCCATGGGCGAGACTGCGCCGATGAGCGACTCTGCGTCCCCGGGTGCGGCCATGGGGGCAGAGCTGCCCATCTCGGTTGCGGCGGTGAACGACTACGAGATCATCGTCGACGGCCTCGCCGGGATGCTCGGGCGGTTCCCCGACAAGGCGAACGTCTGCGAACGCATCATCGTGGGAGAACCCATCGAGCACCCCCCGGTCGATGTTGCGCTCTACGACACCTACGGGCGAATCGGGATCGCGGCCCAGGCCATCGAGCAGCTCCGCCGCCACCGCCACGTCCGCTACGTCGCGATGTTCACGCTCGATGTCACCGCCGCCCTCGTCGACGAAGCCCGGCGAGCGGGGGCGACAGGGTTCATCTCCAAGCGCCTGCCGGCGCAGGCGATCATCGAGGCGCTCGTGCGGGTCGCGTCCGGCGAGGACGTCACCGCGCAGGGCGCGTCCACCAACCCGGCGCTCGACGACCTCGATTGGCCGGGCAAGGACAGGGGCCTCACCGAACGAGAGAGCCAGGTGCTGGTGCTGGTGTCCGAGGGCCTGACCAACCCGCAGATCGGTGAGGCTCTGTTCGTCGGGCACGAGACCATCAAGACGCACCTGAGCCGCGCGTACCGACGGCTCGGGGTCCGCAACCGGGCCGAAGCCGTCCGGCTCATCTTCGGAACGGGAGCGTTCGAACGGTTTCGCCCTGCGGCCGAGGCGCTCGATGACACGTGACGGCATCGAGGTGGTTGCCGTCGTGCCCCCGGCCGGGTGACGGGCCGACCCAAGGGCGACGACCGGACACCCATCCGGGGGAAACAGCAGTCGGGACCTTGGATGTGCGTCGATGAGCCAGTGCTGGGGAGTGACCAGATCCACCCCAAAGGCACTTACGGAGGCCCTCATGACCGACACCTCGCAAACGACATGGAACGACTGGGTCGGCGCCGATGTCGTCGACGAAGGCGGAGACAAGATCGGGAAGCTCGAGGACGTCTACATGGACCAGGCCACGGGTCAGCCCGAGTGGCTTGCGGTGAAGACAGGGATGTTCGGCTCGCGCCAGACCTTCCTGCCGATCGGCGGCGCAGGCGCAGACGGCGATGCCCTGCGCGTCCCCTACCAGAAGGGCTTCGTGAAGGACGCCCCCAACGTCGACCCCGAGGAGGGCTTCCTCAGCGGTGAGGAGGAGGGCGAGCTCTACCGCTACTACGGCCAGGATGACCCCTACGGCCAGGGCGACCAGCCGTCGGGCGGCGGTGACCCTGCGGCCGGCACCGACCGGGGTGACATGGGGCGAGACACCGGCACCGACACCTCCGGTCCCAGCACCGACGACGCCATGACTCGCTCCGAGGAGGAGCTCTCGGTGGGGACCCAGTCCCGCCAGGCGGGGACGGCCCGTCTCCGCAAGTACGTGGTCACCGAGAACGTGACGACAACCGTGCCGGTCCGCAAGGAGAAGGTCCGCGTCGAGCGCGAGCCCATCACCGACGCGAACCGCGACGCCGCCATGGCCGGCGGCGACCTCACCGAGGAGGAGCACGAGATGGTGCTCAGCGAGGAAGAGGTCGTCGTCGACAAGCAGGCGGTGCCGAAGGAGCGCGTCCGCCTCGACAAGGATGTCGACGTCGAGCAGCGCGAGGTCTCCGAAGACGTGCGCAAGGAGCGCGTCGAGGTCGACGGCGACGACGACCGCTGATCGTCTCCCGCCCGGGCATGGGTGAGCGCGACGCGGCGCGCTCACCCGCTCGAGGAGATCTCCCGTCGCCACGCATCCGGGCAAGCGAGCAACGACGGCTAGGGTTCGACCGCTCGGCGTCGTGCGCAGCATCCCCGCCGACGAGCCACCCCGGAGGGGCACGTGGAAGTTGCAGCCTTCATCGCACTGATCATCGTCGTGTTGGTGTTGGTCGCCCTGGTGGTCCTCCAACAGAAGCGGCGCGCCGGCGGCGTGATCGCCGGCACCAAGCCACCAGATGAGAGGCGACCCGATGGGCAGTAGGCCGGCATCGGACGACGAGCTCAACGAGACCGAGCTCAACGAGACATCGGCGCCTGCGCCCGCAAAGCCGCCGGCATCTACGCCGCAGCCCGGCCCCGGCCGCTACGAGGAGGCGGAGACGGACCCCGGCTCCGTTCTGAAGCTGGTGCGCGCCTCGCACCTCACCGGGCTCCCGATCGTGACCCTCTCCGGGGAGCACGGGCTCGAGATCAAAGACGTGGTGTTCGACAAGCGCGCCGGCGGCATCACCGGCTTCACCATGCGGAAGCCGGGGTTGCTCGGCGGCCCCCAGAAGCAGGTGCTGATGGTGGCCGATGTCCACGCCATCGGTCCCGATGCCGTGATGGTCCCCTCGCGCGGCGTGTTCGCGGCGCCGGACTCGCTCTCGGGCTCCGGCGACAACGTGCTCGGTGATCGTGTGATCACCGACGACGGCACCGATCTCGGCGAGGTGACCGACGTGATCGCATCGGTCACCGCCGGCCACGCCGACATCGTCGGTTTCGAGGTCAAGGCCTCGGAGGCCCTCGGTACCGAGGGGGCGCAGGTCTTCCTCCCGCTGCCGGCGGCGCTCGCCATCTCGGGAGAGGCGATCGTGGTCCCCGCATCCGCACGCGACTTCGTCAGCGAGGACTACACCGGTTTCGGCGCCTCGGTCGAGGCCTTCCGCGAGCAGCTCGGAGCATCGTCGTGACCGTTCGGCTGCAACCCCTCAGCGGCCGATCCGTGCTCGACCTGACCACGGCCACGACCGTCGGTGAGGTCCGGTGCGCAGCCCTCGATCCCGGAGCCGGCGAGGTCGCCGCCCTGGTCCTGAAGAAGACCCCGGGCGCCGAATCCCTCCTCCCGTGGACCGCCATCAAGGCCATCGGCCCCGACGCCATCACGATCGAGACCCGCGACGTCCTGGTCGCCCCCGAAGGCCCGAAGCAAGAGCGAGCTGCGTCGGGCGACCTCGACCCCCTCGGGAAGCGGACGTTCAACGACATGGGCGAGGCGCTCGGTCAGGTCGACGACCTCGTCGTCGACGACCACACCGGTCGGATCACCGAGATCGTGGTCGACGGTCGTCACTTCGACGGGTCAGCCCTCATCGGCTCGGGCGGATACGCCGTCATCGTGCGCCACGTCCCCGAGAGCAACCCATCGGGTTGAAGCGCACCATGGCGTGACCCGCCTCGTCCGACCTCGACACAGCTCGATGTCGGGCGCTAGGTTGCTGACGACTGCGGCGTCGCCGAGTGGCGGATGACGGTGCGGAGGGGGCGTGGTGGTCATGAACGGATCTCGTCGGTCGATGGCCGTTGCGCGGGGCGCGGTGTCGCGCGTCGCCGGCTCGCTGCTGGTGTTGACCTTGGGGGCCGCGGCGCTGACGGCGTGTGAGCCCGCGCCGCCGACGCTGGAGGCGACCACCATCGTCGACGGGTTGGTCGGTCCGTGGGACCTGACCTTCACACCGTCGGGATCGATGATCTGGACCGAGAAGGACGGGCGGATCATGATCCGCCGTCGCACCGGGCAGGTCCTCCAGCTGCGGGCCGACATGAGCGACCTCTGGGTCAAGTACACCACCGGCCTCATGGGCATCGTGGTCGATCCCAACTTCAACTCCAACCGTCGGATCTACACCTGCCAGGGCTTCCAACGCACCGGCGGCGTCCGCAACGTCCGCGTCATCCGCTGGGAAGCCAACGCCGAGGGCACCGCCCTCACCCGTGTCGGCTGGCCCGTCGTGTCCATCCCGTCCACCAGCGGCAACCACAGCGGCTGCCGGTTGCGCTTCGACCACCAGCGGCGGCTCTACGTCGGAACCGGCGACGCCATCACCGGCACCGCCCCGCAGGACAAGACCTCACTGGCGGGCAAGGTGCTCCGGGTCAACCCCGACACCGGATACGGGGACCCGGCCAACCCGTTCCACTGGAGCTCGGTCGCCGACAAGCGGAAGGTCTTCAGCTACGGGCACCGCAACGTCCAGGGCCTCGCGTTCCGAGCGTCGGACCGGACCATGTGGTCCGCCGAGCACGGCACGGGCACCGATGACGAGGTCAACCTCGAGCAACCGGGCGGCAACTACGGATGGGACCCCTCCCGCCCGCCGCCCTACAACGAGAACGTCCCCATGACCGATACCGCCCGGTACCCCGACGCCGTCATCCCCCGGTGGGAGTCCGGGGCCCCGACCATCGCCACCTCCGGCATCACCTGGCTCGAAGGGCCCCAGTGGAAGGGGTGGAACGGCTACCTCGTGGCCGCCACCCTCAAGGGACAGAGCCTGGCGCTCTTCCGACCCGAAGCGAACGGCACCATGACCCTCGTCGAGCGGCTCTACCAGAACGAATGGGGCCGCATCCGCACCGTCCAGCAAGGCCCCGACGGTGCGCTCTACCTCACCACCTCCAACAACGGGACCGGCGAACGGATCATCCGCCTCAATCCCAACTGAGAGCCGTCATACCGCCGACGCGTCAGCCGCCGGGCCGTGGGCGGCCCCGTTCGTTGACCCA
Source organism: Iamia sp. (assembly GCF_035575815.1). Lineage (NCBI taxonomy): Bacteria > Bacillati > Actinomycetota > Acidimicrobiia > Acidimicrobiales > Iamiaceae > Iamia > Iamia sp. The sequence goes on along the minus strand of NZ_DATLXO010000147.1, from coordinate 23,911 downwards.
CCTCCGGCGCGCCCTCACCCTCCGGGGGGCGCTCGTCATCGTCGGGGCGGAGACGAGCGGAAGGTGGCTCAGTGGCACCGACCGTCAGCTCCGGGCGCTCATGCTGTCGCCATTCGTCGTCGAGGACCTGGCGGTAGCTGCTGATCCGGTCACCTCGGCACGCCTCCTGCACGGTCCCTTCGAGCACACCGTCGACGGAGATGCCGTAGACCGCGTAGAGCGAGAAGGTCCGCTCCGCCGAGCGTCGGACGTTCTCGGCGCTCATCACGCCGGCCCGAACGACGACCGCGACGTCGTCGGGCGGTTGCTCGACGCGGAGCGGCAGCGGCCTAGTCATCGCTCCGTGTCGGGGTCACTGGAGATCGGCGCAGAGAGATCATCGCCCATGGCCCTCAGCACCCCACGGGCCGACGGAGCCAGTTCCCGTGTAGGGGGACGCATCGCTGCCACGGGCGCGTCAGGGCTACGGGCTGCCACCCGAGGACCGACCATGAGGATGGCTGCGAGGATGCCTAACGTCGCCCCGCTCCGCCCCCACGACCTCCGCCACACTGCAGTGTCGCTGGGGATCGCAGCCGGGGCCTCACCGAAGCAGATCGCTGTATGGGCCGGGCACACCAGCGTCAGCGTCGTCCTCGACCGCTACGGAACCTGTTCCCCGGCAACGCCGACCCCGTCCTCGAACGGCTCGAAGCGATGGCTCTCGGCCGTTCCGACCACGAGTCCTGAGCTCAGCGCTCGATGCCACGGCCCGGCTCGCGGAGGCTCCATGGTGCCCTTCAACGGCACCTAGGGGACACGCGGTTAGGCGTTCCACGCCTGTTGCAGTGGCCGGTAGTCGATGACGGTGATGCCTTCATGATCAAGGATCTCGCGTGCTTGTGGTGAGGTGAGGAACGAGTGGTCGGTTTGCCGGATGCGCCAGCCGGTTGGCTCGATCGTCTGCCATTGCTCGGTGCCGTGCGCTGGATGGATGGCCCATTCGTTGAGGCCCGGCGGTAGCTCGCGGAGCATTCGCCCGTAGGTTGCCGCCTTGTCGCCGAGGCTGATGGAGTAGCTGTCCAGGAAGGCGTTGTCGACGACGGGTTTGCCCTGCTCACGAGCCTTGCGGCGGCCTTCGTCGAGCCAGACCCGTGCGGCGAGGCCGTACTCTTCGGCGAGCGCCATCGCCAGGTCACCGATGTCGGCGCGACCGCCGTCGGCGAGGCAGTGCCAGTCGAGGTGCGTGGGTGCGAGTCCTACGTCGACCACGGCGTCGATCTGCGCACGCAGCTCGCGTTCGACATCGGTGAGCTTGGCCTCTGCGAGGAGCGCGGTGCGCTGGGCCGGCGTGTTGACGTAGAGCTCGTTGGTGTCGGGGTCGAGCAACGAGGGCACGTCGGCCTTGGCGGCGGTCGGGCCCCAGCGGTACTCCGGCGAGTCGCAGACGAGCGCGAGGTGGATCCCGAACGGGATGTGCGGGCGTTCGCGAAGCAGCCGGATCGCGTTTGCCGCCGCCGGGCACGGAACCATCAGGCTGCAGGAGCTCGCGATGCCGTTCTCGATCGACTCCACCACGGCAGCGTTGACCGCGTCGTGCATGCCGAGGTCGTCGCAGCTGACGATCAGCACCCGTGCGTCACGCGCGAAACCCAGCAGCTCACTCGACCGTCGATCCACGACGCCCAGCGTGCCCGGTTACCGAATGCCTGATGCCGTACCGGCCCCTAACGCCGGATCTGCCGCACTACTCACAGCCATCCCCGGCGCTCCGAGGGACTCGCGACGAGGGCCCGCAGGCGGTGCCATCGCGCCCGCTCGTGTCCCGCCTCGTGGCGGGCCGTCCCGGCCCGTATCGGGATTTCCGCGGGTTTTCCGCGGGGCGCCGGTTGCCACTGCGATCACCGCTTAGCCCCGGCACCGGCTCTGACCTGGGCCTTTGTGGTGGGCGTACACAGACTCGAACTGTGGACCTCTGCCGTGTGAAGGCAGCGCTCTAGCCGACTGAGCTATACGCCCGGAGCCGACGACAGTAGCGCGAGGTCGCGGCCCAGCCCCACCCCAGATCGCCCCTCGCGTCAGGGCATGCGGATGGCGGCTAGCTGGGTCGACTGGGCCACCAGGCGCGCGGCGCTGTCCCACACCTCGCAGGTCTCATCGGCACGCCCGCCGGCGATGACGCCGACGCGGAAGCGCACCCGCAGGGGCCCGGCGGCGGGCCGGGCCCGGATGTAGGCGGTGAGGCTCAAGGTGGGGACCCAGCCGGTCATGGCCACCTCGAAGGTGGCGGGCGGCAGCGCGTCGACGGCCAGCAGGAGGGCCAGAGGGTCGAAGGGGCGGTCGTCGGCGAAGCGCAGCCAGGCGCGCATTTCGCCCTGCCCGCCCGGCTCGCCGGCGGCCCACCCCAGGGTGGCAGGGTCGAAGGCCAGCGAGACGACCTTGGCCATCGGCGGCTCGCCCCCGGTGATCGGGGATCGGCGCGCCAGGGACGCGGCCTGACACGTCTCCTCGTCGGGCAGCGTCGGAGCCGCGACGTCGCCCCAGAGCGGTGGCTCGGAGTCCAGCGCACCGACGAGCATCAGCACATCGACGCGGGGCGTGTCGTCCTGGACGAGGACGGTGCGGACCTGCGACGCGGTGCGGCCGCGGCGTTGGACCTCGGTGCGCACCGTGGCGGGGCCGACCGCAGGCGGCGCGACGTAGGACGCGGTGGCGCTGATGACGTGGCGATCGGGCTCGCCCACGGCTGCGACCGCCGCCCGTCCGAGGAGCGCCAACAGGTACCCGCCGTTGGGGTGGCCGTTCACGATGGTGAACTCGTCGCGCAGCTCGACGTCCCACACGCCCTCGGCACCGCAGGGGCGCACCGCGGTGCACTCGTCGAACAGAGCAAGAGGCTCGCCTGCGGTCATGTCGTCGTCCTCGTTCCTCGGTGCGCCGTCGCGGCGAACAGCGCGAACCCGTGGTGGTCCGGGGCGAAGATATCCGGCACCGGAGGTGGCCCCGTCATCCGCCTCGACATTGGACGACGGCTCAGAACGCGGGCTGACGGACGTCGCAGGCACCCGTTCCGATGAGCCCGGACACACCGATCGGGTGACGGGCGCGGACACGCGATCACCCAGCAGCAGGCAGTCGGGGGTCCAAAACAGCGTTCCGGCCTCGGACGAGACCGTCCTGGTCGAGGAGACCACCACCACCGTCGAGCCGACGCGCGCCGAGCAGCTCCGAGAGCTAGCCAACCTGCGAGACGGCGGGATCCTCACCGAGGATGAGTTCGCAGCCCAGAAGTCGAAGCTGCTCGGCTTGAAGGGCCCGGAGTTGCGCCACCTAACAGGGACTCGGCTCGCCGATCTTGACCGCCGAGAGCACGGCGTCTCCCTCGCCGATCAGCGTTCCGGCGGCCGGGTTCTGACCCACCACGATCCAGTTGGCATCAAGGAGCTGAGAACGGCCCTGGCCAGAGGCATCCTCGGAGCGGGAGAAGAAGACCCCTGCAGCCTGGATGGCATCTTGGGCCACCTGGAGGTTCATGCACATCACGTCCGGCATGAACACCGGAGCCGCTGCCGTCGTCGGAGCTGCCGTCGTCGGAGCTGCCGTGGTTGTGATCGCAGGCGCGGTGGTGGCCGTGGTGGGCTCCACCGTCGTGGCGGGCGCATCGACGGTAGGAGCTTCCGTTGTCGCCTCGCTGGTTGACGTCGACTGCGACGCCTGTGTGGTTGACCCGGCCTGCTCTCCCTCGTCCTCCGGAGACCCCGCCATCGCTCCGATGATGCCCGCGAGGAGGAACAGTGCCAGGCACGCCCCGACCGGAATCAGAATGTAGGGAAGGGCGCTCTTGCTCTTCGGTGCCGACCGTGCCGCTGCCGCGTCGTCGACCTGCGGGATCTCGGTTGTCGGATCCGGGCCTCGACCACCGGCACCCGTGTCGGGGTTCCGATGCTCCGTCCACTGCAAACCATCCCAGTACCGAAGTTGACCCGGGTTCTCCGGATCAGGGTGCCAGGCCGCCGGTCGATGCTCAGCCATGGTCGTCCTCCGCCGTACTCGTTGTCGGTGCGCCGCCGCAGCGGACCCCGATGACCGGTAGTGATTTGGGACCGAACCTATCGGTACCCTGGCGACAGTGCCGGATCGGTTCCGACCAACGATGGCTCAGAACCGGCGCAGACCGGCGTCTCGCAGGCACTCGATCCGAAGGACGGGGGCCGGCACCTTCTGGGCACCGCGACGGCTTCGTCGCCAGGCAGCCCGGTGACCTGAGCGACCTGCGAATCGAGCTGTGTGTGATCACCATCCGAACCGGCCCAGAGCGGCGCCTCAGAACTGACGTTCGGGGCGACGCATCAGCGGCTCGGCACCGGCGGCCGGGGCCCGCAGAGGAGCCAGCAGGCCCACGGGGGTGCGGGCCGGTGCGATGGTGCGGTGCAGGCCGTCGACCGTCGCCCCGGCGTGGCGCCCGACGAGAACGTCGAGGTCGTCGCGAGGGGTGGCGTCGACGGCGACGACCGCCGGGCGGAACAGGCCCCAGAGCCGATCGCGCACGACGACGGGGCCGTCGGCCCGGGCCTGCACCAGCCGGTGGGGCACCACCATGGGCACGCCAAACCCGCGACCGCGGGCCCTGACCGACAGGTCGCGGTCCTCCCACAGCAGCTGGCGCACGCCATCGCGGGCGAACCAGCGCAGCTCCCCCAAGCGGGCCGGCACCCCCCAGTTCATCTGGAAGGCCACCAGGGCGTCGGGCTTGTCGACCACCGCCACCACCGCCGACCACCCCGGGTGGGCGCCGAGGCGGCCCGGCACCAGCACCATGAGCTGCAGGAACGGCCCCACCGGAGAATCCGTGTAGCGAACCGCGACGACGAACGTCGGCCCGGGGGCGGCGGTGATGCCGTCGGGCATCTCGACCGGCGGCCGCGTCCATGAGAGGCCGACGAGGGCCTCGCCTCGCAACGCCCAGGGAGCATGCGGCGGTGCCGTCACCCCCACGACGCTACCCCCCGTCCGACCGTCGCGCCCCCAACCCCGACGGGATCGACCCGACGGTCCCCGCGGAAGGCGACAGGCGCAGGAGCGGCGGTCAGTTGAGCGAGGCCACCGCGTCGGAGCCGACGACCTGCTCGAGGTAGGCGAGCATCCGCAGCACGGCGGCATCGGCGTGGAGCGTGCCCACGACCTGGAGCCCGACCGGCACCCCGTCGTCGGTGCAACCGATGAAGACGGTGCCCGCCGGCGACCGGGTGAGGTTGAACGGGTAGGTGAAGCGTATCCAGTTCGCGTCTTCGACCCCGTCGATGGTGCCCTGGCCCCACGGCTCGGGCACCCGGCCGGCGATCACGGGCGTGAGCAGGAACGACACGTCGTGGAGCAGGGTGGCCAGAGCCGAGTTGAGCTGGTGGCACGCATCCTGGGCGGCGATGACGTCGACCGCGCTCATCGACGCCGCGACCTCGGCTCCGAAGCGCACGGCGGGGTCGAGCAGGTCCCACGACGGGGTGCCGCGCAGCTCGCCCACGGTGCGCAGGTGCGACGCGGAGGTCAGCGTCAACCACGAGCCGACCGGGTCCTCGGGGAACACCAAGGGCTCCTCGACGACCTCGCAGCCCGACTCGGCCAGCCGGTCGATGGCGCCCTGGCAGACGGCGGCCACGCCCGAGTCGACCGGTGCGTAGCCGAGCGTCGGCGACCACGCCACGCGGAGGGGCGGGTTCGGCTCGTCGAGCTGCGGGCGCCACAGGGTGCGGGGCGGGGGCAGACTGCGCAGGTCGCTCGGGTCGGGGCCGACGACCACGTCGAGCACCGCGGCGGCGTCGGTGGCCCGCCGGGTGAGTGGGCCCTTGGCCGAGAGGTCGGCCCACGCCGGTGGAGTCGCTCCGCCGATGGGCACCCGCCCCAAGGAGGGCTTGAACCCCGTGAGCCCACAGATCGCGGCGGGGATGCGGATCGACCCGCCGCCGTCGCTGGCGGTGGCGAGGGGCACCATCCCCGAGGCCACCGCCGCCGCGCTCCCCCCGGACGAGCCGCCTGCGGATCGGGTCAGGTCCCAGGGGTTCACGGTGGACGGACCGAGACCGTTGCTGGTATCGCCCTTGCAGCCGAACTCCGGCGTGTTGGTCTTGCCGACCACCACGCAGCCGGCGGACTTCAGACGGGCCACGAACAGCGAGTCGGCCATCGCCGGCGCATCTTCGGCCGAGAGGACCGACCCGTGGGTGGTGACGAAGCCCACCGCATCCTCGAGGTCCTTCACCCCGATCGGGATGCCGGCCAACGAACCGACGGCGTCGCCGGCGGCGAGGCGGTCGTCGACGAGCGCGGCATCGGCGAGCGCCAGGTCGCGGTCGACCGAGACGAAGGCGTGCAGCTCGCCGTCGAGCGCGGCGATGCGTTCGAGGGCCGCCCCCACCAGCTCACGGGCGCTCACCTCTCCCCGTTGGACCTGGGCGGCGAGACCCTCGACGGTGTGCTCTCGGAAGTCCACGCTGGTTGTTCTCCGGACGGCGACGGCTGCGGAGCGGCCACCCTAGGACCGACCGGCCGCACCACGGATCCCCAGCCGGCTCGTCGGCTCGGGCGGTCAGTACCCGAGCGTCACGTCGACGGGGCCGAGGAGGGCGGCGCCCGTCGCCCACCGCTGCACGTTGGCGGTGATCCGCGCCGAGAGCAGGGGCACCGCCATCTCCGGGGTGTTGCCGACGTGAGGCGTCACGGTGCACCGCGGCTCGCGCCAGAGGGGGTGGTCGTCGGGCAGCGGCTCGGGGTCGGTGACATCGAGGCCGACCGAGCCGATGGCCCCGGCGGCGAGGGCGCGCACCAGGTCGTCGGTGACGATGTGGGCGCCGCGGGCGACGTTCACCAGGCAGGAGTGGTCGGCCATGGCGTCGAGCTCAGCGGCGCCGATGACGCCGCGGGTCTCGGGGGTGAGGGCGAGGGCGAGGATCACCCCGTCGGCGTCGGACAGGGCGGGGTGCAGCTCGTCGAGGCCGACCACCCGGCGCGCACCGGCGACGGGACCGGGGTGGCGGCGCACGACGGTGGCGTCGACGGCGAAGGGCCCGAGCAGCCGCAGCACCTCCTCGGCGATGCCACCCCCGCCGAGCACCGTGACCCGCGCCCCCACCAGGTTGCGTCCGGCCGGGCCGCTCCACGAGGTGGCCCGGGCGTAGCGGTGCACGTGGCGCAGACCGCCGAGCAGCAGGGTGAGGGCGAGCTCGGCCACGGGCGTGGCGTACACTCCCTTGCCGCAGGTCCAGGTGTGCTCGTCGTCGAGGACCGCCGTGTAGGGCTCGATGCCGGCGAAGGGCAGCTGCACCCACCGGACCCGCGGGTGGTCGCGGAGCAGCCCGGCCAGGCCGTCGGGATCGGTGGGCGAGGTCCACACCACCGCCTCCGCCTCGCCGGGGTCGACGATGCGCCCACCTCCCGCCACCACCGCGTCGGCCACCCACGACCGCTCCCCTCCGGGACGGACGCAGAGCGCAGGTCCGTCGGGCGAGGTGGTCACCGTCTCACGGTAGGACCCGGGACGGCCGGCCGCGGGGACTTGACCCGTTGGTCAGGTTCGGCGGTGGAGCCGTACCCTGGGTTCGGTGTCCGAGCCCGCCGCCTCCTCCCCGCATCCGGAGGAGGCCCTGGAGGAGGTCGAGGCCGCCTACCTCGAAGGGGGTCGCACCTTCGCCCCCGGCACCGCTCGTTCGGCGTTCAGCCACCGCACCTTCCGCACCGTCTACGCCGGTGCCTTCGCATCCAACATCGGCACCTGGATGCAGAACGTGGTGCTCGGCGCCCTCGCCTATGATCTCACCCGCTCCGCGGTGTTCGTCGGCGTCGTCACCGCCGCCCAGCTCGGTCCCCTCCTGCTGCTGTCGCTGGTCGGCGGGGCCATGGCCGACAGCTTCGACCGCAAGAAGCTGCTCATCATCCTGTCGATCGAACAAGCCGTCTTCTCCGTGCTGCTCGCCCTGGTCACCCTGAGCGCAGATCCGCCCAAGGTCATGCTCGTCGTCGTCGTGCTGGCCATCGGGATCGGCAACGCCCTCTACGCACCGACCTTCAGCGCGGTGGTGCCGATCCTCGTGCCCCGCCACGACCTCGCCGGTGCCATCTCGCTCAACTCGGTGCAGATGAACGCGTCGCGAGTGATCGGCCCGGTCATCGGCAGCGTGCTCTTCGCCCGGTTCGGTGCGTCGTGGGTGTTCATGCTGAACGCGCTGAGCTACGCCGCGGTGATCGCGTGCCTGACCCGGGTGACGCTGCCCGACGCCCCGTCGTCGGGCACTCAGGGGCTGCACCGCCTCCTCGAGGGCATCCGCTACGCGCGCGCCCACCGGGCCATCGGTCAGGCCATCACCACGATCTTCGTCTTCTCGCTGCTGGCCCTCCCCTTCATCACCCAGATGCCGAAGCTGGCCGATGTGAACCTCGGCATCGACGCTCGAAGCACGGCCTACGGGCTGCTCTACGCCAGCTTCGGTCTGGGGGCGGTCTCGGGCGCCCTCTCGGTCGGGACGCTGTTCGCCTCGCGCGACAAGGCCCGCATGACCCGCGTCGGGCTGGTCGTCTTCGCCGTCCTGCTCACCGGCTTCGCGCTGCTGCGCACCGCGGTGCTGGCCTACCCAGCGGTCTTCGCCGTCGGGGCGGTCTACTTCCTGGTCATCACGTCACTGTCGACCGTGTTGCAACAGGGCCTCGACGACCGGGTCCGCGGCAAGGTCATGGCCCTCTGGATCATGGGCTTCGGCGGCACCGTGCCCTTCGGCGGCCTGGCCGGCGGCTGGCTGGCCGAGCGGACCTCGATCACGGCGATGATGCTGGTCGGCGCGACGGTCGCCGTCGTGCTCGGCCTGCTCATGGACCTCCGCCCCCGCGTCGACGAGTCGGTCGAGGTCGCCCGGGCGGCCTGAACGCCGGGCCTGAGCGCCGGCCTGTCGCTCGGTCTGGCCGTTCAGCGCGAGCGGCCAGGGGGCGGAAGCCTCTCAGCTCAGAACGCGCGCCAGTAGGCGATGGCGAACGGTGACCGTTGACCGTCAAGGGGAGGCGTTCTGAGCGCTTTCAGCGGCTTCGCCGCCGAAGGTGAGCGCCGCCGGCTCCGCCGTCGGAGAGCCCGTCCTGTCGTGTTCGCTCGCTGCGCTCGCTCACAGCGCGAGCAGGGCGGTGGCCACCCGCTCGAGAGCGGCCACCCGGCTGCCCTTGACGAGCACGGCATCACCGTCGCCCAAGTCCCCCAACAGGGCGACGGCGGAGTCGACGTCGGCCACGGCGTCGATGCCCTCGATGCCGTAGCCTGGCGCCGCCACCGAGATGACCCGGATGCCCCGCCCTGCGGCGTGGGCGGCCACCTCCCGGTGGAGCCGGTCGCCCTCCGCGCCCAGCTCGGCCATGGGCCCGAACACCGCGACCCGTCGTCCCGCCGCGGGCAGGGCGGCGAGGGCGTCGAGGCCGGCCAGGGTCGAGGTCGGGTTGGCGTTGTAGGCGTCGTTCACGACCACCGCACCCGACGGTGCCCGGGTGATCTCCATGCGCAGGCCCGAGACGGTGGCGCCGGCGAGGGCCTCCACCACGTCGTCGAGGTCGACGCCCAGGGCCAGCGCGCAGGCAGCGGCGGCCACCGCGTTGGCCGCCTGGTGGGCACCGTGCACGGCGAGGGACACCTCGGCGTCGCCCCACGGGGTCAGTAAGCGGAGCCGGGGTCGGAGCAGCTCGTCGAGCTCCAGGCTCGCGGCCCGCACCTCAGCGTCGACCTCGCCCAACCCGTAGGTCAACACCCGCGCTGAGGTGCGGCTCGCCATCGCCCGTACCCGTTCATCCTCCGCGTTGAGCACGGCCACGCCCGTCGGCGGAAGGGCCTCGACGAGCTCACCCTTGGCCCGGGCCACCTCGTCGATCGACCCGAACATCTCCAGGTGGGCGGCGGCCACCGAGGTGACGATCGCCGCCGTCGGGCGGGCCACCCCGCACAGCAGGGCGACGTGGCCCGGGCTCCGGGCACCCATCTCCACGACGGTGGCCCCGGTGTCGTCGGCTGCGCCCACCAGGGTGAGGGGCACGCCGATCTCGTTGTTGAACGACCGCTCGCTGGCCGCGGTCACCCAACGCGACCGGAGCACGGCGGCCAGCAGGTCCTTGGTCGAGGTCTTGCCGACCGATCCGGTGATGCCCACGACCCGGTCGGGCAGCCGGGAGCGGGCCAGGCCACCGACGGCGAGGAGGGCGCTCGCCGTGTCCTCGACCTGGACCACCGGCACGGCCACACCGGGCTGCGGCCGCGACGCCAGCACCCCGGTCGCGCCGGCCTCGACCGCCGCGGGCACGAAGTCGTGTCCGTCGCGCTCGGCCACCAGGGCCACGAACCCGGCCCCCGGCGCCAGGGACCGGGTGTCGATCGACAGGCCGTCGATCACCGTCGTCGGATCGCCGTGGAGGCTGCCGCCCGTGGCGGTGGCCAGGTCGTCGAGGGTGAGCCGCATCGCCGGCGACCATAGGGCTGAGAGGCCGCGCCGGCGACCATGGGGCGTCGGCCGGCGGAGATGGCTCGAACGTTGAGCGGGTGACCTCACCCGAGAGGCATCGGGCTGGGGGTCGACCGCTCCCCCGGCGACGTCCGCCGCGGACCCCGCCCGGCGGCCCCGGTAGGGTCGGCGGCCATGTCCGAGGAGCCGCGCACCCGCCTCGTCGTGCTCTTCGGTGGGGTGTCGGCCGAGCGCGACGTGTCCTGCATCTCCGCCGCCCACGTGCTCGCAGCGGTCGACCGGGACCGCTTCGACGTCGTGCCGGTGGGCATCGACCCGGAGGGTCGGTGGCTCCTCGCCGATGCGGCCAAGGCCCTCCTCGACGACGGTCGGGCCGGCGAGATCGGCGGCACCGTGGCCGTCGCCGGCACCGCCATCGAGCCGCTGGGTGTCGCCGCCGCCACCGCGCCCGGCCAGCAGGTGGTGGTGCTTCCGCTGATCCACGGTCCCATGGGCGAGGACGGCACTGTCCAAGGCCTCCTCGAGATGGCCGGCGTGCCCTACGTGGGCTCGGGCGTGCTCGGCTCCGCAATCTGCATGGACAAGGTCGCCTCCAAGGCGCTGGCCACCGCCGCCGGTCTGCCCCAGGCCCGCCACCTCGTCGGCCGCGACGTCGAGGTCGACGCCGCGTTCCGCCAGCGGGTCATCGCCACGCTCGGGCTCCCGGTGTTCGTGAAGCCGGCCAACCTCGGCTCCTCGGTCGGCGTGGCCCGGGCGGCCGATCCCGAGGCCCTGGCGGTCGCCCTCGCTGATGCCCTTCGCTACGACGAGTGGGTCGTGGTCGAGGAGGCCGTCGCCGGGCGCGAGATCGAGCTGGGCGTGATCGGCAACGCCGAGCTGCGGGTGTCGGTGCCCGGTGAGATCGTCCCGACCCATGAGTTCTACGACTACGACGACAAGTACGTGGACGGCGCGGCCCGGCTGGTGGTGCCGGCCGAGCTGCCCGAGGGGGTCACCGAGGCGGCCCAGGCCCTCGCCCTCGCTGCCTACCGGGGGCTGCGGGCCGACGGCTACGCCCGCGTCGACCTGTTCTACGAGGAGGGGGGCCGGGGTCTGCTGCTCAACGAGGTCAACACCATCCCGGGCTTCACCCCGTACTCGATGTTCCCATCGCTGTGGGCAGCCTCGGGCGTGGCCTACCCCGAGCTCATCACCGAGATGGTGCGCCTCGGCCTCAAGCGCCATGCCCACCGCGCCGGCTTCGGCCGGGCCCAGCCCAGGCCTGAGGCGGGCGTTCCTCGCCCGGGCGGCGCACCGAGGCCGTAGGCTCCGGACCCGGGGACGGGTCGACAGGAGGCAGTGATGGGCGACGTCGGACCGATGCAGCTCTCAGGCATCAACCACCTGGCCTTGGTGTGCCGCGACATGGCCCGGACGGTGGCCTTCTACGAGGGCATCCTCGGCATGGCCCTGGTCAAGACCGTCGAGCTGCCCGGGGACCTGGGGCAGCACTTCTTCTTCGACTGCGGGGGCGGTGACCTGCTCGCCTTCTTCTGGTTCCCCGATGCCCCCGACCCGGTGGTCGGCATCACCGGCCCCGTCGCCCGCCCCGACACAGGCGACCTGCTCAGCGCGGTGGGGTCGATGAACCACGTCGCCTTCGCCGTGCCCGCTGAGCGCATCGAGGAGTACCGCGACCGGTTGATCGCCGCCGGCGTCGAGTGCAGCGAGACGTTCAACCACGACGACAGCGAGTGGGGCGTGGCCCGCGACGTCCACCCCGGGGTGTTCGTGCGGTCGGTCTACTTTTCGGACCCCGACGGCATCCTCCTCGAGCTGGCGGCCACGACCCGCCCGTTCACCCCGGCCGACGTGGCCCACGCCCCAGCGGCGCCGACGCGGGCTGAACCGCGCCCCCGTGTCGCACCCCTCCGGTAACCTGAAGATCGACGCTTCCCCTCGTCTCGACCCCGACCCGAGGACGCGCCATGACCCTGTCCCACAAGCACCGCACCACGATCTACGCCAAGCTGTCGCCCATCGTGGGTGAGGAGGAGGCAGACGCCTTGCTCTCCCAGTTCCCCTCCCGAGACACCGACGAGCCCGCGACCCGGGCCGATTTCCAGCTGCTCGCCGCCGACGTGCAGGTCACTGCGGCGGAGCTCCGGGTCGAGATGCAGGACCTCCGGGTCGAGGTGCAAGCCCTCCTGGTCGACATGCAGGGCGAGGTGCAGGGTCTCCGCGTCGAGATGCACAGCCTGTTCCGCCGCCAGACCGTGTGGATGGTGTCCGCTCTCTTCGGTGGCCTCTCCGTCGGCATGGGGCTCGCCGCCGGCGTCGCCTCGGTCATCGCCGCCTGAACACCCACCCAGGTCAGCGGGCGAGGGCGGCCAACAGGTCGGCCCGGCGACGGCGCAGCCAGGCCCGGTCCGGGGCCACGCCCAGCTCGGTGAGCAGCTCGGCCTCCACCGCGGTGGCGATCACGTGGGCCCCGGCCTCCAGCAGACGCCGCCGGGCCCGCTCCCGCTCGACCGGTCCGCTGTCGGGGCCGGCCAACGCCCGCGCCGCGCCGTCGAGGCGGGGGGCGATCGACTCGGCCAGGGACCCGGTGGCCGACGGGCCCACGCGGGTGACCTCTCGCAGCAGCACCAGCAGGTCGGGGCGCCGAGCCCCGAGGCGCAACACCTCGTCGACCACGGCCACGGTGGGCGGACGCCCGGGTCGCGGCGACGCCACGGCGCGATCGAGGGCGTCGCCCAGCTCGGCCACCGCCGCAGTCACCACACCGGCCACCAGTGCGTCCTTGGAGCCGAACCAGTACAGGATGGTCTGCTTGCGCACCCCGACCGCATCGGCCACGTCGTCGAGCGAGGTGGCCTCCACCCCCCGGCGCGCGAAGCCGGCGAGGGCCGCAGCGAGGATGCGGTCGCAGGTTGAGGGCACCGGAGCCTGTCTACCACTTGGTAGAGAGATGGGCTACGGTCCTCGGTGATGGCCGCCGACCCCCCTGCGTCCCCCGCCTCGCCGGTGGCCGAGGCCCTGCACGGCCGCCGCCTGTTCGTCACCGGGGCGACGGGGTTCCTCGGCACGGCCCTCGTCGAACGCCTGCTGCGGGCCGCGCCGGGCTGCGAGCTCGTGCTCCTCGTGCGTCCGGGGCGCAAGCGCACCGTCGCCCAGCGGGCCCAACGCGAGATCTTCCGCAACGACTGCTTCGACCGCCTCCGGGCCGAGCTCGACGACCCGGCCGCCTTCGACGCGCTTGTCGCCCGCCGGGTGACCGTGGTGGCCGGCGACGTGGCCACCGACGGCCTCGGGCTCGACGAAGCCGGGCGCGCCGCGCTCGCGTCGTGCGACACCGTCATCCACTCCGCCGCCACCGTGTCGTTCGACTCACCCCTCGACCTCGCCGTCGAGGTCAACCTGCTGGGACCGTCGCGCATCGCCCTGACCCTCGGCGACCTCGGGGTCACCCCCCACCTCGTCGCCGTGTCCACCTGCTACGTGGCCGGCAACCGGCGGGGCGCGGCGCCCGAGATCCGGGTCGACGAGAGCCCGTTCTGGATCGACGTCGACCACCGGCAAGAGGTCGAGGCCGCCCGGCGCATGCGGGCCGACGCCGAGGCCGCGAGCCGCCGCCCCGACGACCTGGTGCGGTTGAGGTCCGAGGCGCGCGACGAGCTGGGTGCCGCCGGCACGCCCCTGCTGGCCGAGAAGACCGAGCAGCGGCGCCACGCCTGGGTGAAGGACCAGCTCGTCGAGGCCGGTCGGGCCCGAGCCGCATCGTTGGGCTGGCCCGACGCCTACGCCATGACCAAGGCCCTGGGCGAGAAGGCCCTGGGCCAGTCCCGCGGCGACGTGCCCGTCTCCATCGTCCGCCCCGCCATCATCGAATCGGCCTGGTCCGAGCCGATGCCGGGCTGGATCCGAGGGTTCCGCATGGCCGAGCCGGTCATCGTGTCCTACGCCCGGGGCCTGCTCAGCCAGTTCCCCGGCGTGCCCGAGGGTGTGGTCGACGTGATCCCCGTCGACCTCGTGGTCGGGGCCATCTGCTCGGTGGCGGCCCGTGGCCCTGCGAACGCCGACGGCAGCCCCGACATCACCCAGGTGGCATCGGGGTCGGCCAACCCGCTCGAGTTCCAGCGCATGGTCGACCTGGTGTCGGGATGGTTCACCGAGCACCCGATCTACGACCGCGACGGCCAGCCCATCAGCGTCCCGGAGTTCAAGTTCCGGGGTCGGGGCCAGGTCGAGGGCGAGCTCAACCGGGCCAAGAAGGTGCTCGGCACCGCCGAGAAGGTGCTCGCCGCCCTGCCCCTCCGCGGCAAGCAGGCCCAGTGGGCGGCCGGCATCGAGGAGAAGCGCGAGCTGGTGGAGCGGGCCTCGACCTACGTCACGCTCTACGGCGCCTACACCGAGTGCGAGGCCATCTACGGCGTCGACGGGCTGCTGGCGCTGCACGCCGCCCACTCCCCCGGTGACCAGGTCACCTTCGGCTGCGACCCGCGCGTCGTCGACTGGGATCACTACGTCCGCGAGATCCACCTGCCGTCGGTGGTCAAGAGCGCCCGGGTCCGCACCGAGGGCGGACCGAGCACCAGCGAGGACCGCACCACCCGGCTCCGCCGCCAGGTCCTGGCCCCCGAGCGCCAGATCGCCGCCTTCGACCTCGAGAACACCCTCATCGCATCGAACGTGGTGACGTCGTTCGCGTGGCTGGCCACCCGCCGCCTCGAAGCCTCCGACCGCCGCACGCTCGCCGCCCGCCTGCTGGCCGAGGGCCCGGCGCTGCTGCGCCTCGACCGTCGGGACCGCAGCGACTTCCTGCGCCACTTCTACCGCCGCTACGAGGGTGCGCCGGCCCACGAGCTGTTCACCGACAGCGCCGAGATGCTCTCCGAGCTCATCCTCACCAAGTCGTTCCCGGCCGGGCTGCGCCGGGTCCGAGAGCACCGGGCGCTCGGGCACCGCACCGTGCTGATCACCGGCGCCCTCGACTTCGTCGTCGCCCCGCTGCGCCCGCTGTTCGACGACATCGTCAGCACCGAGATGACCGTGGGCGCCGACGGCACCTACACCGGGCAGATGACGAGGGTGCCGCCCACCGGCGAGAGCCGGGCCCAGGCCCTCTACGACTACGCCGACCTCCACGGCCTCGACGTGGCCGAGGCCGTGGCGTATGCGGATTCGACCAGCGACCTGCCGATGCTCGAGGCCGTCGGCTTCCCCGTGGCCGTCAACCCCGAGGCCCGCCTCGCGTCCCTGGCCCGCAAGCGGGGCTGGTTGGTCGAGCAGTGGGACAAGGCGCCCGGGTTCGTGCCGCCGCGGGTGCCGCTGTCCAAGCCGCCCGGCCCCCGCCGCGAGCCCCTGCGGGTGCCCGGCTACCGGAGCCCCGACCGCGCCGCGCGCCGCCGGGTGCGATGAGGGCGCTGGTCTTCTCCCGGAAGCCGGCGCGGTTCGCGGCGGCGGCGGTGGCGGGGCGCGCCGTGCCCGGCAGCGGCGCCGTGGTCGGCCCCCTGAAGCTCTCCGAGGGCGACGAGCTCGACCCGCCCACCGAGGCGTGGGTGCGCCTGCGGCCGCGCCTGGCCGGCATCTGCGGCAGTGACCTCGCCGCCATCGACGGCCGCTCCAGCCGGTACTTCGAGCCCATCGTCTCGTTCCCCTTCACGCCGGGCCACGAGGTCGTGGGCGACCTCGACGACGACACCCGGGCGGTGCTCATCCCAGTGCTGCACTGTGCGGTGCGCGGCATCGACCCTCCGTGCCCGTCGTGTGCGGCGGGCCGCACCCACCACTGCGAGCGCATCGCCTTCGGCCACCTCGATCCGGCCCTGCAGAGCGGCTTCTGCCGGGAGACCGGCGGGGGCTGGTCGACGGGCATGCTGGCCCACCCCGACCAGCTCGTCGCCGTGCCCGAGGCCATGGCCGACGAGGCCGCGGTGCTCGTCGAGCCCACCGCCTGCGCCGTCCACGCCGCCCGGTCCATCCGGGCCGGCGCCGCCGGCGGCCACGGCCCCGTCGCCCTCATCGGGGCCGGCACCCTCGGCCTCACTACCCTCGCCGCCCTGCGTCACCTCGACGGCGGCACCGAGCGCTCCGTCATCGCCACGGCCAAGCACCCTGAGCAGCGACGCCTGGCGCGCGCTCTGGGGGCCACCCGGGTGGTGACCCCCTCCGAGCTGCCCCGGGCGGTGCGCTCGGCCACCGCCTCGCTGGTGATGGCGCCCGACGACGCCACCGCCGCGGCCGCCCACGGCCAGCTCACCGGCGGGGTGCCCACCGTGGTCGACTGCGTGGGCTCGGCCGACTCACTCACCCAGGCCCTCAAGGTCGTGGCCCCCGGCGGCGACGTGCTGGTCGTCGGCATGCCCGGCACCACCACCCTCGACCTCACCCCGCTCTGGCACCGGGAGACCTCGCTGCGGGGCTGCTACGCGTACGACCGGGACGACTTCGCCACCGCCTTCGACGTGGTGGCCGCGGCCGACCTCGGCCGGCTTCTGAGCGCCACCTACACCCTCGACCGCCACCGGGAAGCGATCGCCCACGCCGCCGCCGCCGGCTCGCGCGGCGCGGTGAAGATCGCCTTCGACCTGCGGGCGGAGAAGCGCCGATGACCCCGATCCTCCCATCTTCCCTGAAACCGCCACCCTCCTGTGCCCCGTGGGCCCACCAGGGTGGCAGTTTCGGGGTTCCGGCCTCGATGGAGACCTGCTGATGCCCCGCCCCGGACTCGTGCTCGACGTCGATTCGTCGACCCCTCCGATCCTGTTCCACCACGGCGAGTCGTTCCGGCTCGAGAAGCTGCCGGCGGGGCGCAGCCGCGTGGTGTACCCGGGTGAACCGCTGGACGCGATCCGCGACGTCGAGGGCGCCATCGGTGACACCCTGCTCCACCCCCTCGACAGCGACCCGCTGCCGTCGCTGCTGTTTCCCGGCATGCGGCTCGTGATCGCCTTCGACGACGTGTCGCTGCCGCTGCCCAAGATGAAGCGGCCCGACATCCGCCAGCGGGTCATCGAGGCCGTGCTCGACCTGGCCGCCGCCGCCGGGGTCGATGACGTGCGCATCATCGCCGCTCTCGCCCTGCACCGGCGGATGACCGAGGACGAGCTGCGCCACGCCGTCGGCGACCGGGTCTATGACGCCTTCGCTCCCGACGGCCGCCTCTACAACCACGACGCCGAGGACCCCGACGACCTCGCCTTCCTCGGCACCACGCCCCAGGGCGAGGAGATCGAGATCAACAAGGCCGCCGCCGAATCCGACCTGCTCGTCTACGTCAACATCAACATCGTCTCCATGGACGGCGGCCACAAGAGCACCGCCACCGGGCTGGCGAGCTACCGCAGCATCCGCCACCACCACAACCCGGCGACCATGGAGCACTCCCGGTCGTTCATGGACCGCCACAGCTCCGAGCTCCACCACTCCAACTGGCGCATGGGCAAGGTCATCCGTGACGCCGGGGTGAAGGTCTTCCAGATCGAGTCGACCCTCAACACCAACGTCTTCGGCGAGACCGGGCCCCTCTCGGTGCTCCAGAAGCGCGAGTGGGAGTGGAGTGGCCGCGACCGGGCCACGTACATGGCCATGTCGGCCGGGCTCAAGCGCATGAGCGCCAACAGCCGCCGCCGGATCTTCCAGAGCCACGAGGCGCCCTACGGCGTCACCTCGGTGACCGCAGGGGCGATCGAGCCGGTGCACGAGCGCACCCTCGAGCACTGCTTCGCCCAGCACCTGGTGCCGGTCGAGGGCCAGACCGACATCCTCACCCTGGGCCTGCCCTACATCTGCCCCTACAACGTGAACTCGATCATGAACCCGATCCTGGTCATGTGCCTGGGCCTCGGGTACTTCTTCAACATGTACCGGGGGCGGCCCCTGGTGCGCGAGGGCGGCGTGCTCATCATGAGCCACCCCACGCCCTGGGAGTTCCACCCGGTGCACCACCCGAGCTACATCGACTTCTTCGAGGAGGTGCTGGCCGACACCACCGACCCGAAGCTCATCGCCGAGACGTACGAGAAGCGCTACGCGGAGGACGAGTGGTACCGGCACCTCTACCGCACCAGCCACGCCTACCACGGCGTCCACCCGTTCTACATGTGGTACTGGGGCGCCCACGCCCTCGCGCACCTCGGCTCGGTCATCATCGTCGGCGGCAACGTCCCGGCCGTCCGCCGCCTCGGCTTCCGTCCCGCCTCGACCATGCAGGACGCCCTCGAGATGGCCACCGACACCGTCGGGCCCCAACCGACGGTCACCCACCTCCACAACCCACCGATCGTCATGGCTGACGTCACGTGAGCCGGACGATGACAGGCCCCACCTCTCGCACTGGGGCGGATCCTGGCCGCCCTGACGACCAGAGCTCAGCCCAGTTCGCATGGAGAGTCACGTGAACGGCGAGCGGGCGGGGCCCACGCGAGCCGAGGTCGCGCTGCGCACCGCAGTGCGGCTGCAGCGACGGCTTCCCACCGCGCGGCGCGTGAGCGGCGCGATGCAGTTCCCGCTGCGGGCCCCCACCGTGCCCGGCGGGGTCGAACCGACCCCGAAGGAGACCCGGCTGGGCGGGGCCTACGACACCGAGTGGGCCCGCAGCCCGGCGGCCCGGCTCGGTCGCCTGGCGCTGCTCGAGGGCGCGGTGCGGCCTCTGGTGTGGGCCATCGCGGACCCCGACCGGCGCGGCTACGACCGCCTCGTCGGCCTGAACGGCCCGGCCATCTTCGCCGCCAACCACCTGAGCCACATCGACGCCGGGCTGCTGCTCACCTCACTGCCCGAGCCGTGGCGCCACCGGGCCTTCGCCGGGGCGGCCGCCGACTACTTCTTCGACAGCCGGGTGAAGGCCACCCTCGCAGCGCTGGCGTTGAACGCCATCCCCATCGAGCGGACCAAGGTGACGCGTCGGTCCGCGGCCCTCGCGGCCGAGCTGATCGACGACGGCTGGAGCATGGTGATCTTCCCGGAGGGGGGCCGCAGCCCCGACCGCTGGGGCCAGGCCTTCCGGGCCGGCGCCGCCTTCCTCGCCGTGCGCACCGGCGTGCCCGTCGTGCCCGTGCACCTCGAGGGCACGGGGCGCATCTTGCCCAAGGGCACCTCGAAGCTGGTGCCAGGCCGGACGCGAGTCACCTTCGGCACCCCGCTGCAGCCCGGCCCAGACGAGGACATGCGCGACCTCTCGGTGCGCATCGAGGCCGCCGTCACCGCCCTGGCCGACGAGGTGGCCGGCGACTGGTGGACGGCCCGCCGTCGGGCCCACGCCGGCCTGAGCCCGCCGCTGTCAGGTCCCGACGCCGGCGCCTGGCGCCGGGCCTGGGCCCTCGGCGACCGCCGGTCACACCGCCGCACCCGTCGCGAGCCCTGGCCGCTCCGCGACTGACGGGTCCCCGCCAGCTTTGAGCGGTTGTGCGCCGCATCTGCACTCAACCGCTCAAAGGTCCCGTGAGGGCGTCGGTCAGCGGCACTCGTCGATGATGCCCTCGAACACGGTGACCACGTCGGGCGGGATGTCCTCGGTGGAGGCGGCGTGGAAGAGGTCGTTGATGTCGTCTTGCTCGAGCTCGGAGTAGACGGCGTCGACGATGCACCGGGCCTCGGTGTCGGACACGCCCGACACGATCAGCGCCGAGAGGAACCGGGATCGACTGACG
Organism: Iamia sp.; assembly: GCF_035575815.1. Classification (NCBI taxonomy): domain Bacteria; kingdom Bacillati; phylum Actinomycetota; class Acidimicrobiia; order Acidimicrobiales; family Iamiaceae; genus Iamia; species Iamia sp. The sequence continues at coordinate 3,825 of NZ_DATLXO010000147.1, read as the reverse complement.
TCGCCCTCGCTGTCGTCGCCGAAGTCGGGCATGTCCGCCCCGCCGTCGGGACGGTCCGGATCACGGGGACGGTCGGGGTCGCGGGGGCGATCAGGGTCGCGCGGACGATCGGGGTCGCGGGGGCCGTCGTCGTCCTCGTCGTCCTCGTCGCCCTCGTCGCCCTCGACGTCTCCGTCATCGTCGGGGCGCTCAGAGTCGTCATCGCCGTCGGTCGCCCCGTCCTCGACGCAGTCCTGCAGCGCCGAGGCGAAGTCCGCCGCCGTGGCGGGATCGATGTCCTCGATGGTGTCGGCCTCGATGATCTCGTCGATCTCGTCGTCATCGACCTCGGCCCGCAGGTTCTCGGCTCCGCACCGCGCTTCATCGAGGGTGTAGCCGTTGTCGAGAAGGGCCTGCTCGAGCTCGTCGTCACTCGTCGGGGCCTCGGTGGTGGGCGTTCCGCCCTCGGTCGTCGTGGTGGTGGAGGTGGCCCGGGACGCGACCTCGTCAGGCACCTCGACGCCGCAGGCCGCGAGCCCGAGAGCGACCATCACGCCGACAGAGACGAGACCGGTGCGCCGGCGGGCCCGGGGCAGGGTCCGTCGGGTCGGAGCGGGGTCGGGCACGGGCCGAGTCTGGCACGCACCGCCGCCGGCCCCGCCCCCGCGCGGTGGGGGTGGGGTGACCTGAGTAGGTTCCGCGTCCATGGCCCTCGACCTCTCCCCCGATGAGCTCCTCTCGACCACCCGGAGCGTACGCAAGCGCCTCGACCTGGGCCGTCCCGTGCCCCGCGACGTGGTGCAGGACTGCATCGAGGTGGCTCTTCAGGCCCCGTCAGGCTCGAACTCCCAGTCCTGGCACTGGGTCGTGGTCACCGCCGCCGAGAAGCGTCGCGCCCTCGCCGAGCTCTACGCCCGGCACTTCGATCCCTACATCGCCCTCTCGGAGGAGGCCGCCCCCTACCCGAGCGGCGACCCCCGAGCCGACGCCGCCCCCCGGGTGTCCGCGTCGGCCCGCTACCTCCGCGACCACCTCCACGAGGTTCCGGTGCACGTGATCCCCTGCCAGTGGGGTCGGGTTGACGGCGCCGACACCTTCGCCCAGGCCAGCTTCTGGGGCTCCATCCTCCCGGCCGCCTGGAGCTTCATGCTCGCGCTGCGCAGCCGGGGCCTGGGCTCGTCGTGGACGACCCTGCACCTGCCGTCCGAGGCCGAGGCGGCCGAGATCCTCGGCCTCCCCCACGACAAGGTCACCCAGGCCGGGTTGTTCCCGGTGGCCTACACCCTGGGCACCGACTTCAAGGCGGCGTCGCGGATCGACTCCTCGCGCCTCGTCCACTGGGACACCTGGTAGCCGCCGCCGGTCCGGGGGCCGAGCTCGCCCACCCCGCGCGCGAGGCGATCAGCGGGGCGGGGCGCCGTCGACCAGACGCAGGCCGCTGGGCCCGATCGACGCCTCGGGCTGGGGCAGGTCCACGGTGAAGGCGCTGCGGTGGCCGGGGAAGACGTACTCAGCGACGAGGACGGGACGACCGGCCGCGTCGTCGGTGACCCGCTCGCAGACCAGCACCGGCGAGGACTCGGGGATCTCGAGCAGGGCGGCGTCGGTGGCCGAGGCGGCGTGGGCCTCGATGGTCTGGACCGCCCCCCCGAAGCGGACGGGGAGCAGCTCGTGGAACGAGTGCTCGGCGACCTGCGCCCGCGACAGCTCGAGCCCCAGCTCCTCGGGGCACCACACCGTCACCCGGGCGAAGGGCTCGCCATCGGCCAGGTTGACCCGGGCCACGCGCAGCACCTTGTCGACCCCGAGCACAGCGCGGGCCCGGGGCGGTGCGGCCACGAAGCCGAAGTCGACGATGCGGCGCTCGGACCGGCGGCCGTCGGCCTCGAGCTGAGCCTCGATGGTGCCGAGCCGGGCCAGGTGCTGGCGGAACGGGACCCCGGCCACGAACCAGCCGAAGCCCTGTCGGGAATCGACGAGGCCCTCGCCGCGGAGCTCGTCGAGGGCCTTGCGCACCGTGACCCGGCTCGCCTCGTAGCGGGCGGAGAGCTCGGACTCGCTGGGCAGGAGCCGTCGGTCGCCGAACTCGCCGCCGTCGATGCGCGCCCGCAGATCCTCGGAGATGTCGCGGTAGCGGATCCGCCGGGCCGGGCGGTCGGCGCGAGGCGGCATCGGTGGTCGACCGTACCTGGCGCCGCACCGGTCCGACAACGATCGCGATCCCGACCAATCCTGCCGGCGGGAGGGATCGAACCCACGGTGCTGCCACCGTGCGCGAGCGGGTCGTCTCTCGCCCCCCGGCAACGACACCCGACGAGGAGGGCTCGTGGCCCACGACATGCTACAGATCACGGCATGGCACCTCAGCCCACTGCCGCACCGCGCTCCCGTGACGGGTTGCGTCGTCTGATGGGTCGCCCCCGCCGCCACCTCCAGCCCGTCCCCTCGGGAGCACCCGGGAACGCGAATGCCCTGCTCGCCTCGGTCGCCCGCGGTGACAGCGACGCCTTCGCCGCTCTCTACGACCTGGTCACCCCCACCGTCGCCGGCATCGCCCGCCGAGTCGTGCGCGATCCGCACCAGGCCGACGAGGTCGCTCAGGAGGTGCTCCTCGAGGTGTGGCGCCTGGCGCCGACCTATGACCCGTCGAAGGGCTCGTGTCGCACGTGGATCGCCACCATCGCCCACCGCCGGTCGGTCGACCGGGTGCGCAGCGAGCAGGCCGAGCGCAACCGCCGGGTCCGCGACGCCGAGCGCACCGGTGCCGGTGACCCCGATCCTGTCGCCGGCGTCGTCGCCGAGGACGCGGAGCGGGCCGAGGTGGCCGCCGCCCTCGATCAGCTGACCGACCTGCAACGCCAGACCATCGAGCTCGCCTACTACGGCGGCTACACCTACGCCCAGGTGGCCGAGATCCTCGAGCTGCCCTTGGGCACTGTCAAGACCCGCATCCGTGACGGGATGATCCGACTCCGAGACACGCTGGAGGTGACATCATGACCCCTGATCCCCACACCCTCGTCGGGCCCTACGTCCTCGACGCCCTTCCCCCCGATGAGCGCGACCTCTTCGAGGTCCACGCCGAGCGCTGCCCGGACTGTCGGGCTGAGGCGGCCGAGCTGCTGGCCGCCGCCGCCCACCTGGGCCGGGCCGCCGCCATCGTGCCTCCCGCCTCGCTCCGCAGCCAGGTGCTGACCCAGGCGGCCCGCACCCGGCAGGTCGCCCCCGGCGGCGCCGTCGCCCTGCCGCGCGACCTGCGCCGCACCTGGCCCCTGGCCCTCGCCGCCGCCGCCGTGATCGCCGTGGTGGTCGCCCTCGGCGCTCTCGTGCTCCAGGCCGACCACCGTGCCGATCGCGCCGAACAGGTCGTCGCCATCGTCTCGTCGCCCGACGCCCAGGCCATCGCACTGGCCGAGGGCGATAGCGGCACCATGCGCCTCGTCGTCTCCGAGGACCACGGCCGCTCCGTCGTCGTCGCCGATGACATGGCCCCGCCGCCCACCGGCAAGGCCTACGCCCTGTGGTTCGAGAAGGAGGGCCAGATGGTGCCGGCCGGCCTCTTCACCCCCGACTCCGACGGGTCGGTGCGGCTGCAGGTCGACGACGTGCCCGTCGACGAGGTCGGCGTCACCGTCGAGGACGCCGGCGGAGCCGACGAGCCGACCCTGCCCACCATTGCCTCAGGCACCCTGTAGCAGCCTCCGACGCCCCCGATCAGCGGTCCGCCCCTCGCGATCGCCGGGCGGCGGCAAGCGCGACGAAGGGCGCCACGCTCGTCGGATCGGTGAGGGCCTCGACCGAGACGGCCTCGTCGACCGGCGTGCCGGTGAGGATGCGCTTCACCGG
>NZ_DATLXO010000146.1:0-17271 GCF_035575815.1 Iamia sp. | reverse complement strand
CGTCGGTGGCCAGCCTGGCGTTCGACCTGGTGCACCGCGACCGCACCCTCAGCGTCACGCTGTCGCACGCCACCCTGCGCATCGAGGTCGAGCCCGGTGCCGTGGTCCCCGTGTTCATCGGGGTGAGGGGCAAGGTCACCGGGCTCTGCCCCGGAGAGGTGCTCGAGGTGGAGCTCGACCCCGGTTGACCGCTCCGCCCCGGTCACCTGGCCCGGGTGGGCCCGGGGGTTCCGTGCACGATCCGGGCTCGTGTCCTACCTTGCCGCCATGTCGACACGCCGGCGGTCCTCGTCCCTTCTCCGACTCCTCGCCGTTCTGGTCGCCGTGGCGGGCGCGGTGGTCGCGGTGCCCGGCGGTGGGGCGAGCGGGCAGTCCGCGCCCGGCGGCGTGGCCCAACCGCCGCCGCCCACCGGGTGCTCGGCGCCCTATGAGCCCATCTTCGCCTCGCTCGTCGCATCCGAGCCCGAGCCCGAGGGCGACCCGGTGCGAGGCGAGGCCCTCGAGGTGGCGAGCCGCCCGTTCGACACCGACGGCGACGGCGTCACCGACACCCTCACCGACCTCACCGGCGGTGGCATCCGCGTCGACCGGGGCAACGGGGCGCTCCAGGTCGACGAGCAGGTCTTCTTCGCCAACCGCTTTGACCCTGCCGACTTCGACGGCGACGGCGGCACCGACCTGCTCCTCGGCGCCGGCGCCGAGCTCTACCTGCTGCCGGGCGCCACACCCTCGGGGTCGGCCACGCTGGCCGACGACGCCATCCTCCTCTCGGACTCGTTCGCGGGCGGCTTCCCGGCGGGCGACCAGGACGGCGACGGCACCGACGACCTGGCCGTCACCACCACCGACGGCACCGAGCTGTTCTCCGGGGCCGACCTCGCCGCCCCCGGCCCAGGGGGCAGCTTCACCGGTGAGCCGATCGAGACCTTCCCCGGCCAGCTCGTCGGGCGCCTGCCCTTCGACCCCTTCGCTCCCACCCTCGTCACCAGCACCGACATCGCCGAGGGCGGCGACGACGTCACCATCATCGTGCAGGGCGACCCCGTCCTCGAGCTGACCATCGCCGGCAGCGGTCTCGCCCTGCCGCCGTCCGACGGCAGCACCACGCCGGTGGTGAGCCTCCACGCCGACGGTGGCCAGGTGTGGGTGGTGCTCGGCTACGTCGATCGCACCGGCTCGCGCCGGTGGGTCTGGGAGCTCACCGACCTCTGCCGAAGTGGCGTCCCGGCGGAACCCGCCCCACCGGCACCCGCCCCACCGGCTCCGGGGCCGCCGGCACCACCCGCGGCACCCGCGCCGGCGGCGCCGCCCGCCGCTCCCATCGCCACCGACGCCACCTTCACCGGCTGAGTCGCCGGCCGCGGCCTCTCACGTCGCGACCAGCCGGTTCACCGCCTCGGCCAGGGCGATGTCGCGCTCGGTCAGCCCGTCGGCGTCATGGCTCACGAGGTCGATGACCACCGTGTTCCAGGAGTTCGACCAGTCCGGGTGGTGATCGGCCTTCTCGGCGGCCAGGGCGACACGGGTCATGAAGGCGAAGGCCTCGGAGAAGTCGGCGAAGGTCAGCTCGCGGTGGAGCCGACCGTCGAGGTTCTCCCAGCCGTCGGGGGCGGTGATGTCGGTCATGGCCCCAGTGTGGGCCACCGACGACCGCCGCGCGCCGCGCAGAGCGGGGCCGCTCCGTCGTCGCCGCCTGCCGCGAGTTCCCTGCCAGCGAGTAGCGTGCCCGCGGTGACTTCTCGTTCCAAGATCCTGGCCGGCATCGTGGTCCTCGCCCTGGTGGCTGCGGTCGCGATCGTGGCCCTGCGCCCCGGCGGTGAGGCCGACGCCGCCCGACGCGAGGTCACGACGGCAGCGTCCTCGACGCAACCGGACCGCGGAACGACCTCCACGGCCGCCGACGCGCCCGCCACGACAACCACCACCGCGGACACCACCGCGGACACCACCGCGGACACCAGCACCACGACAACCGCGGCACCGAGAACCACATCCCCGCCGAGAACCACATCCCCGCCGACGACCACATCGCCGACGACGGCGAGCCCCCCTCCCGTGGCCCCGGCCGGGTCGCCCACCTCCTTCACGGTCGCTGACCCCGTGGTCACGGAGGTCACGCTGTTCGACGCCCCCGGTGTGCCCGCGGCGGACGGCAAGGTCCTCACCAACCCCACGGCTGAGCGCCTGCCCGTCGTGTTCCTGGTGCGAGAGCAGCAGGGCGAGTGGCTCGAGGTCAGCGTCTCGGCCCGGCCCAACGGGCGGGTCAACTGGGTGCGGGCCGCCGATGTCGTGCTGCGCACGGTGCCCAACCACGTCCTGGTCGAGGTCGGAGCCCGCCGGGGCACCGTGTTCCACGGTGACGAGGTCCTCTTTGAGACCACCGTGGCGGTGGGGACCGGCGCCACGCCGACGCCGATCGGTGACTTCTTCGTCGACGGCGTGGTCGACACCGGCAACCCTGGTGGTGTCTACGGGCCCCGCCAGGTCAGCGTGAGCGGCTTCTCCGAGGTGCTCGACAGCTTCGACGGCGGGGTGGCCCAGATCGCCCTCCACGGCACCAACAACCCTGGGCTCCTAGGCCAGGCGGTGAGCAACGGGTGCGTGCGCATGACCAACGACGGCATCATGGACATGGTTTCGCTGGTGCCCTCAGGGACCCCGGTGAAGGTCGTCCCCTGACCCCTGCGAGTTCCTCTCGGTGGGGACGGGTCCTGAGAGTGCTCGGACGGTCGCTGGCCGCAACGGGCCTGTTGGTGCTGCTCTTCGTGGGCTACCAGCTCTGGGGCACCGGCCTCCGGACGGCCCAGGCCCAGTCGCAGCTGGACCAGGAGTTCACCGAGCAGCTCGAGCGCCAGGAACGTCGCCGCGACGCGACCCCCTCGACAACCGCGCCGGGCCCCGACCCCACCGACCCACGGCCGGTGCCGCCGACCACCACCGCGCCGGTGCCCGCCCTCCCGCCGCCACCGGTGGAAGGCGATGCCGCCGGCTTCATCGACATCCCGGCCCTGGGGATCGACGACCTCAACGTGGTCGAGGGGGTCACCGTCGAGCAGCTCACGCGCGGCCCGGGCCACTTCCCGACGACGCCACTGCCGGGCCAGGCCGGCAACGCCGCCATCGCTGGTCACCGCACCACCTACGGAGCGCCGTTCTCGGACCTGGACCAGCTCGAGACCGGCGACGAGATCACAGTCACGACCCTGCAGGGCGAGTCGCGCTACGAGGTCACCGAACAGAAGGTGGTGGCCCCGACCGACGTGGCCGTGGTCGCCGACCAGGGCGACGACCGCCTCACCCTCACGACCTGTGAGCCCAAGTACTCCGCCGCCCAGCGCCTGGTGATCGTGGCCCGCCTGGTCACCGAGCCGGTCTCCCCGTGGCCGGCGGAGCCCGACCCTGCCGCGGCAGGCGGCGCGGAGACTGAGGCCGACCCCGACGGAGGTCAGACCCTCCCGGGCGAGGAAGTTCAGCCCCTCCCGGGCGAGGCGCCGGAGGACGACCGGGGCGCGGCCGACACGGGTCGCGACGGCGACGTCGCGCCCGCCGGGCCCGACCAGTTGGGCGACGACGGGGGCGACGCGGTCCCGGCCGTGGCGTGGGGGCTGACCTGCGCGGCGGTCGCCGTCGCCGGGTGGGCGGCCACCCGGCTCACTCGGCGCCGCGGGCCGCGTCCCCGGGCGGTGCGGGCGCTGCCCTACGTCCTCGTTCCCCCCGCGTTCCTCGTCGCTCTGTTCTTCTTCTTCGAGAGCGTCTCGCTGCTCTTGCCGGCCAGCTACTGACATCGACGGCGCTCACGGACCCCGGGTTCGAAGGGTCCTGGCACCACCACGTTGCGATGTTGTACTGTGCCCGCCGACACCACACTGACGGCGGCCACCGTTCGGATCGACACCGGTACCGACGGGCCGAACATCACAACCGGAGGCTTACCTTGCGTTCCACCACGTCCCGCACCGACCACCCCCGCCGAGGTCCGGCCCGAACCCGGATGGCCCTGGTCGCCACCGCGGCCATCGGCCTCCTCCTGGCCATGGGCGCCGCCCCCGCCTCGGCCGCGCCGCTCGATGCCTCGGCCTTCGGCCTCAGCGCCAGCGTCAGCGTCGCTGGCGCCGCAGCCGTCGACGTGCCGCCGACCCCGGCGGTGGACTGCCCGCCCGACATGTCCGAGGAGGTGGTCGACCTCTCCGTCCCGGGCGTCGCGACCGCCGACGCCGTCACCGCCGAGTGCAGCACCACCGATGGGGTCGTCTCCGCGATGGCCACCATCGCCAACGCCAACATCGCTGACCTGGTGACCGCCGAGGTCGTGTCAGCTCAGTGCACCGCCAACGGTGAGCCGGAAGGCTCCTCGGTGATCACCAACCTCGTCGTCAACGGCGAGCCCATCACCGTCGCGGCTGATCCCAACACGGTCGTGGAGATCCCCGGCGTGGGCACCGTGACCCTCAACCGCCAGACGTTCGTCGAGAACGCCGACGGGACCACCACCATCACCGTCGACGCCGTGGTCGTCGACCTCGATGTCCCCTCCGAGCTGCCGCTGCCGGGGCTGCCGCCGCTGCCGCCGACGACGGTCGACGCCGTCCTCGCGTCGGTGAGCTGCACCTCCTCCGCGGCCGTGATGGAGCCGCCGGTCACCGAGCCGCCGGTCACCGAGCCGCCCACGACGGAGCCGCCCACCACTGAGGCCCCGCCCACCACCGATCCCGGTGACCCCGGTGACACCGGCACCACCGCTCCCCCGCCGCCCGCCGGTGAGCTGCCCCGCACCGGCAGCACCAGCACCGGCACCATGGTCGGCCTGGGCGTCGCCCTGCTCGCCGCCGGAGCCCTCAGCCTGGCCGCCAGCCGCCGTCGAGGAGCTCACACCGCCTAGCGGTCCCGACACTCAGAGCCCACCGGCCCCGGCCTCTTGGCCGGGGCCGGTGCGCGCCCGGGCACGGACCGGGCGTACAGGAGGGTGGCAGTTCCCGGGGGAGTGGCAAGCCTGGGGGCACCACCACCACGGGAGGGTCGGTCAGCCGGCGGCGAAGGGACCGGGGCCGAAGGGGTCCTCGACCACGGGCTGCTGGTCGGCGAAGGAGCCCTCACCGAACACGTCCACGGGGCGGGGGGCCGACGGCGCCATCTCGTCCTCGGGACGGATCCAGGCCGTGTAGCCCTCGGCCTCGAGCCGGTCGGCCAGCTCGGGGCCGCCGCTGGCGCGGATCTCGCCCCGCACCAAGATGTGCACCCGGTCGGCCCGCAGCTCGGCCAGCACCCGGGTGTAGTGGGTGATGCAGAGCACGCCGAGGCCGGTCTCGGTGGCGGCCTCGACCCGGGCCGAGCATGCCCGCAGGGCGTCGATGTCGAGGCCCGAGTCGAGCTCGTCGAGGATCGCGAACCGGGGCTCGAGCACGCTCAGCTGGAGGGTCTCGTTGCGCTTCTTCTCGCCGCCGGAGAGGTCGACGTTGAGGGGCCGGTCGAGGAACTTCTCGTCGAAGCCGATGCGCTCGGCCTCGTCGACCATCCGCGCCCGCATGTCGTCGGTGGGGCGTCCGGAGGCGGCGAAGGACGCGGAGAGCGAGTCGATCAGCGACACGCCCGGCACCTCTGTCGGGTACTGCATCACGAGGAACAGCCCGGCCTGGGCCCGCTCCCAGGCGGGGAGTCCGAGCAAGTCGATGCCGTCGAGGGTGGCGGTGCCGCTGGTGACCTCGTAGCCGGGGCGGCCCATCAGCACGTGGGAGAGGGTGGACTTGCCGGCCCCGTTGGGGCCCATCACCGCGTGCACCTCGCCCGAGCGCACCGTCAGGTCGATGCCGGTGAGGATCTCGGTGCCGCCGACGGTGGCCCGCAGCCCTTCGATGACCAGCTCGCTCATCGGTGCACCCCCTCCAGGGTTTCGCCGCCAGAGAGCACGTACCGACTGCTTCGCTCGCGGCGCTCGCTCATGAGGGGACCTCCACGTAGACGTCGTCGCCGTCGACCTCGAGGGGGAAGACGGGTATCGGCTTGAGGGCCGGCAGGGACGAGGGCTCGCCGGTGACCAGCGAGAACGCCGAGCCGTGCTTCCAGCACTCGATCTGCTGGTCGGCACAGAGCACGTCGCCCTCCGAGAGCGAGATGCGCTGGTGGCTGCACGTGTCTCCGACCGCGAACAGCCCGTCGCCGCAGCGGACGACGGCAATGGGATGCCCGTCGACCTCGACCCGATGGGCGGTGCCGTCGGCGACCTCGGAGGCGGCGCACACGCGCTGGCGGGTCGTCACGCGGAGACCTCGGCTGCGGCCTGGCGGTCGAGGCGTTCCTCGATCGCGGCGCCGACCGCGGCGAGCACCGGGGCGGGGGCCGGCATCCGGGCCAGCACGTCGGCGAAGAAGCCCGAGACGACGAGGCGCTCGGCCACCTCGGGCGGCACCCCCCGGCTCTCGAGGTAGAAGCGCTGGTCCTCGTCGATGGGCCCGACGGTCGAGGCGTGAGAGCACCGCACGTCGTTGTTCTGGATCTCGAGGTTGGGCACCGACTCGGCCCACGCCTCCTCCGACAGCTTCAGGTTGCGGTTGGTCTGGTGGGCGTCGGTGCCCCGAGCGTTGGGCCGCACGGTGATGAGCCCGGTGTAGATCGAGCGCGACCGACCTCCGACGGCGCCCTTGAAGAGCAGGTCGGAGGTGGTGTCGGGGGCCATGTGGTCCTGGAAGGTCCGGAAGTCGAGGGTCTGGTCCCGCTCGCCGAAGTAGGCGGCCAGGAGGTCACCCGATGCCCCGCGGCCCTCGAGCCGGCAGTCGGTGCGGACCCGGGTGTAGTCGCCGCCCAGGGCGACTAGGGCGGAGGTCAGCGATCCCTCCTGGCCGACCCGGGCCACCTGGTTGGCGATCTGCCACACCTGCGGACCGTGCTGCTGGGCGCTGGTGTAGGACAGCCGGGCCCGGTCGGCCACGTCGAGCTCGACGAGCGAGAGGACCAGCCCGGAGGCCTCACCGGAGCTCTGGTGCTCGACCACCGACGCCTGGGCGCCCTCCTCGACGACGACGAGGATGCGGGGCGCGGAGAGCCCGTCGGGGGTGACACCGACGGTGCGCACGAGGATCGGGTCCGCCACCACCGCACCACGGCGGATGCGGATGACCACCGGCTCGGGGGCCAGGGCCACCGACCACTCGACGAGGGCGTCGTGGGCCTCGCCCATGACCGTGCCGAGGGCGGCGTCGTCGCCGGTGGTCACGCTCACCGCGTCGTCGTGGACGACGACGCTCTGGGCCCACCCGTCGACGAGGGTGACCTCGGCGGCCCAGCGGGCGTCGGGCACGGGCCCGGCATCGTAGGCGGGCACCGCGGCCACGATCGTGAAGGCATCGAGGTCGAGCTCGTCGACCCGGCTGTAGCGCCACTCCTCGGCCTCGGGGCTCGGCATCCCGGCCGCCACCGCCCGCTCGGCGGCGGCGGTGCGCCGTGTGGGATCCCCGGGCAGGGCGGCCACGATGTCAAGGCTGGGACTCAGGGTGGTTCTCCGGTGGTGACGGGCGAGTGGCCGACTCCCGGAGGCTACCGGCCGGATCTCCAGGACCGAACGTCGGAGCCCGGTCACGGCACGGCGCGAGCTTTGGACGCTCGACCCTTCGTGGCGCGTTCACCCGTACAAAGTTGAGCGGCGGCCCGGCGAGGCGCCTCAAACTTTGGGGTCTTGGCCCTCCCTGGCGCGTTCGCCCGTACAAAGTTGAGCGGCGGTCAACCTTTGTCGCGGCGGAAGAGGCCCTTGATGCGGGCCATCCGCGAACCCTTGGCGCGGTCCTTCTCGACGTCGGCGAGCACCTGCGGCGCGGCGGCGTTGACGATGTCCTCCGCCGCGTCGAGCAGGGCCGCGATCTCGGCGCCCCGCTCGTCGAGGCCCGGCGGCTCAGCCGGTGTGCGGGGCGTGACGAGGGTGCCGTGGCTCCAGTTCACATCCGCGAGGCGCCGCTGGAAGGCGGCGCAGTCGGCCGGGCACCGCCACGGCGCCTCGGGGGCGAGGTCGAGGTCGCACTTCCGCACGGTCTCGCCGTTGCGGTACGTCCTCGACTCGAAGAACTTGCAGTCCTGGCGCATGGGCACCCGCCCATTGTGCCGCCTGGGACACCTCGCCCGGCAGTCACCCCGCCCGGATCGCACCGGTGGGGGGCGACCGCTCAGACGAGGCGTCGGCTGCGCCGACCTACCCGACCGAGCCCTCCACGTCCACCGACCCCACCCGCCGCCCTGAGAGGGTCGGCCGAGCTCGCTGGCGCTCGCTCAGCCGACGCTGCCTTCCATTTGCAGCTCGATGAGGCGGCTCCACTCGACGGCGTACTCCATCGGCAGGGTGCGGGTGACGGGCTCGATGAAGCCGTTCACGACCATGCCCATGGCCTGCTCCTCGGTGAGGCCGCGGCTCATCAGGTAGAAGAGCTGCTCATCGGCGACGCGAGACACGGTGGCCTCGTGGCCGATGCGGGCGTCGCGGGCGCCGACCTCCATGTAGGGGTAGGTGTCCGAGACCGAGTCCTCGTCGAGGATCAGGGCGTCGCACTGGACGTGGCTCTTGCAGCCGTAGGCGTCGTCCTCGACCCGGACGAGGCCGCGGTACGACGTGCGACCGCCGTGGGAGGAGATCGACTTGGAGACGATCTTGGACGAGGTCTCGGGGGCGGCGTGGACCATCTTGGCCCCCGTGTCCTGGTGCTGGCCCTCACCCGCGTAGGCGACGGAGAGCACCTCGCCGGTGGCCTTGGGGCCCACCAGCCAGACGGCCGGGTACTTCATGGTGAGGCGGCTGCCGATGTTGCCGTCGATCCACTCCATGTGGCCCTCGGCCTCGACCCGGGCCCGCTTGGTGACCAGGTTGAAGACGTTGTTCGACCAGTTCTGGATGGTCGTGTAGGTGACGCGTGCCGAGGGCTTGACGATGATCTCGACCACGGCCGAGTGCAGCGAGTCCGAGGTGTAGGTCGGGGCCGAGCAGCCCTCGATGTAGTGCACCTTCGAGCCCTCATCGGCGATGATGAGGGTGCGCTCGAACTGGCCCATGTTCTCGGCGTTGATGCGGAAGTAGGCCTGCAGCGGCATGTCGACCTCGACGCCCGGGGGGACGTAGATGAAGCTGCCGCCGGACCACACCGCGGAGTTGAGCGACGCGAACTTGTTGTCGTTCTTCGGGATCACGGTGCCGAAGTACGGCTTCACCAGCTCGGGGTGCTCCCGGAGGGCGGTATCCATGTCGCAGAAGATGATGCCCTTCTCCTCGAGGTCCGAGCGGTTCCGGTGGAACACGACCTCGGACTCGTACTGGGCGGTGACCCCGGCGAGGTACTTGCGCTCGGCCTCGGGGATGCCCAGCTTCTCGTAGGTGTTCTTGATGGCGTCGGGCAGCTCGTCCCACGTGTCGACCTGCTCGTTCGTGGGCTTGATGTAGTAGTAGATCTGGTCGAAGAAGATCTGCGACATGTCGCCGCCCCAGTTGGGCATCGGGCGACGCTGGAAGTGCCGGAAGCTGTTCAGGCGGTACTCGAGCATCCAGTCTGGCTCGCCCTTCATCCACGACATCTCGCGGAGGCTGTCCTCGGTCAGCCCCCGTCGGGGCTTGAAGACGTAGTCCTCTTCGTCGGACCATCCGAGCTTGTAGCGACCGAGGTCGAGATCCTGGACTGCCATGTGTGGCTGCCTCCTGCCGGGTGACCGGCGTGGTGGGCGGATTTCTCCTACCGACATGGTAGCAACCCCCGCCCGCCGTCCCTCGGCCGGGGCCCCAACCCCCGACCTGGTCGCGGATCCCGTTGCTCCCGCGACGGGAATCGCGACCGGACGCCCGCCGGCGACGGTGGCGCCTGACCCCCGATGGCCGAGACCGGGCCGAGCAGTGGCTCGCGTCGGTGCCACCCCGGCCGGCGCCTCGCGACGAGCTGGTGCTGCGCGTGCTGCTCGTCGCCGCCAAGGACCTGCGGGCCGCACTCAGCGTGGTCGACCTGCAGCGGCGCGAGCTGGTCGCCCACCTCCAGGGGATCTGCAAGGGCCAGCGCGCCGCCGGGCCCGACCTGCTGGCCCGTCTGGCCGCCGATGCCGGTGCAGTGCGCGGCTCGCCGTCCTGGTGACGATGGCCGGCGTCGTCCTCGCCTTGGGCGCCACCCGTGCCGAGGACGCGGTGCTCTGGGTGCAGGGGGCACCGGAGGGCACCCGCGCGTCCCTCGGCGCCATCCAGGCCCTGGTGCTCTCGGGCGCGTCGTCCGTGCTCGCCGCGATCGTGGGCATCGGGCTCGCCGCCCTCGCCTTCTCGGTCTACGACGGCTCGGCTCGTGGCGGCCTGCCGCCCATCCCCCTGGTCGTCCCGTGGGAGGTCCCGGTCGGCCTCGTCGCCCTCCCGCTCGCCAGCGCCCTGCTCGCCGCTGCGGTGGTCGCCACCCGGCGCCCGACGGCGGCCGGCCGGGGCGTCGGTCGGCGGGTGGGCACCTCCCGTGACGGGTACCACGGGCCTCGTGTCCACCTCGACGCCTTCCGGTCAGCCATCGCCGGGGCCGCCGCCTGCATCGACGCCGCCGGACCGACGCGGTGCGAGCCTCGTCGTCATGTTGCTGGTGGGCGGGGTGCTGATGGTCGTCGTGGTCGCCGCCGTGGTGGCGTACTGGACCCTCGGGCCCGGGGGGCCGGCCGACGCTGTCCCCGCACCCGCGGCGCCGGCCGACCTCTGCGCCGTCGTCGGTCGCGAGCGGCTCGCCGAGTGGGTGCCGAACGGCGAGGCCGAGGCCACGCGCGACGACGCCACGCAGAACACCGAGTCGTCTTGCGCGAGCCGCACCCCCGACGGCCAGGCGACTGGGCCGGAGGGCTATGCCAGCTTCGACGTCCGCGTCTACCGGTTCGGCGACTTCGCCGACACCGGCGTCGAGCAGGCGACGAGGTCCATCGAGAGCAGCTGCGCGGGAGCGCCGGGCGCCGACCCGGGGCTGGGCGACGCCTCCTGCTCGCGCCTCAGCGAGGACGACCACGACGAGGTCCCTAACCTCCGGTTCGAGGTCCGCCAGGGCGCCGACCTGGTGATGATCAGCTACTACTCGAGCACCATCGACCTCCCCGAGGCTCGCGCCCGCCTCGTGACCGCGACCGATGCCGTCCTGGAGGAGCTCGAGGGGTAGGGCTCGAGCCCAAGCCCCTGAACTGGTCGCAGAATCCGTTCCTCCCGGAACGGGAACCGCGACCGGTTCGCAGGGACGGGGCGGTCAGTCGGCCGGCGGGGCATCGGACGAGTCGGTGGTGGCGGCGTCCCCGTCCTCGCCCGAGGCATCGTCGGCAGGGGCGAAGGTGACGGTGACGGTGCGCTCCTCGGTGCCGCGGAGCACGGTGAGGGAGAGCGAGCCCCCGGCGGCGTCGAGGGCATCCCACAGGTCGTCGACCGACGCCACGGCCGTACCGTCGACTTCGGTCAGCAGATCGCCCTCGGTGAGCCCGGCGGTGGCGGCGGGCGATCCGTCGACCACACCTCGGATGAGCAGCCCCGGCACGTCGGGCAGGCCGACCCGGCGACGGAGGCGTGCGGCACGCGGGCCAGGCACGATCACGATGCCGAGACGGCGGGCGCTCAGGTGCCGGCCGGCGACGAGGGCATCGACCCGCGAGCGCAGATCATCATCGGCGGGGAGGGCGAGGTAGAAGCCCTCCCCCAGGCGGTGGGTGTTGATGCCCACCAGGCGCCCCTCGGCATCGACGAGGGGACCGCCCGAGGAGCCTCGGGCCAGCGGGGCGGTGTGCTCGACCGCGCCCTTCACCCGGCGTCCCCGGGGGCCGCGGAACGCCCGGCCCACCCCCGACACGAACCCGGCGGTGACTCGGTCGCCGCCCGAGGCCCGGGCCACGGCGAAGACGGGGTCACCGGTGGCGACCGGCGTGTCGCTCCACGGCAGCGGGGCGATGTCGCCGGTGCTCACCTCGAGCACCACGATGTCGTGGTCGGGGTCGGAGCCCACGAGGGCGGCCTGGGCGTGGGTGCCGTCGGCGAAGGTGACCTGCGTGGTGCGGTCCCGGAGGTTGTGGGCGCTGGTGACCACCCGGTCAGGCGCGATCACCACCCCGGCCCCCCGGGTGTGGCGGCCGATCGCCACCGTGGCGGGAGCGGCGGCGGCGTGGGCGGAGCGGGTGGCCTCCGCGATCTCGGTGAGGACGGACATGAGCGGCTCCTGGGGAAGGGGGTGGACGACCGGCGCGGCTGGTCACTTGCGTTGTGCAAGTGACTCTAGAGGGGCGCGCCGGTTCCGCGCTCGCCGGGCGAGAATGACGTCGTGCCCCCGCCCGGATCCCCACGCTCGCCACGCGGCGGCGCCCGTCGCCCCGTCGGTGCTGCCCCGTTGGGCCCCGAGCCCGACCTGCTGCGTGCCCTCGAGCGGGTCGGTGATCGGTGGGTGCTGCTGATCGTCGCCGGCCTGCTCGACGGGCCCCGTCGCTTCGGCGACCTGGGCGACGGCCTGGGCGTGGCACCCAACATCCTCTCCGCCCGCCTCCGCCAGCTCGAGGAGGACGGTCTGGTGGTGGCCCGCCCCTACCGCGAGCGACCCGTCCGCCACGAGTACGACCTCACCGGCCCGGGGCGCGAGCTGGCCGACGCCCTCCGCCTGCTCTCGGCCTGGGGCGCCCGGCGGCGCGGCGGCCGGGGCTCCGCTCCCTTCCACTCCCGGTGTGGCACCACCGTGGAGATGCGGCCCTGGTGCCCGACCTGCGAGCGCACCGTCGACGACGACGACGCCACCGAGACGTACTCCCTGTAGCCCGGCACGGCCATCGGGACCTTGAGCGATTGACTGCCTATGCGGCGCTCAACCGCTCAAGGTTCGGACCAGTCCGGTGAGAGGCGGGGCTTCAGGGGGGCGTGGTCAAGATCGGCGAGGACGTGGCGGGCGAAGCGGTCGCACTCGGCGACGTGCGGGTAGCCGGAGAGGATGAAGGCGTCGATGCCCGCGGCGCGGTAGCCCTCGAGGGTCGCCCGCACCTGGTCGGGGTCACCGACGATCGCCGCGCCGGCGCCGGATCGGGCCCGGCCGATGCCGGTCCAGAGGTGGTCCTCGACGAAGCCCTCGTCATCGGCGCCGTCGCGCAGCTCGGCCTGGCGGGCCACGCCGGCGGAGGCGGAGTCGAGGCTGCGCTCACGGATGCGGCGCCCCTCCTCGGCGTCGACGGCGGCGATGAGCTCGGCCGCCGCCGCCCGGGCCTCGGTCTCGGTGGCGCGCACGATGACGTGGCTGCGGAACCCGAGCTTCAGCTCCCGGCCGTGGTCGGCAGCGCGAGCGCGCATCTCGGCGGCCAGCGACGCCGTGGCGACGAGCGTGTCGGGCCACATGAGGTAGATGTCCGCGGCGCGGGCGGCCACGTCGCGGGCGGGCTCGGAGAGCCCCCCGAAGTAGAGCGGCGGGCAGCGACCGTCGACGGTCCCGACGCGTGGCGGCTCGACCTCCACGTCGACGAACTCGCCGTGGTGGGCGACCGGCCGCCCGTCCAGCAGGTCCCGCAGGACCGACATGACCTCGAGCGTCCGCCGGTACCGGGGCTCACTCGGTAGCGTCTCACCGGGGAGGTCCGAGGAGATGATGTTGACCGTCAGGCGCCCCTCGAGCATCTGGTCGATGGTGGCGAGCTGACGGGCGAGCTGGGGCACGACCAGCTCGCCGACCCGCACCGCGAGCAGCAGGTGGAGGCGCCGGACCAGCGGGGCGAGGGCGGCGGCGAAGGCGGTGGGGTCGATGCCGAGGGCGTAACCCGAGGGCAGGAGGATGTTGTCGTAGCCGTGCTCCTCGGCGGCCAGGGCGATCGTGCGGCAGTGGGGCCACGACGACCGCAGGGCGGCGTCGGGGACCCCGAGGCGCTCGTAGTCGTCGTCGCAGAGCGCCGCGAACCAGCTCATCTCCACCGGTTCCCGGGGAGCTGTGTCCACCAGTCCGTCCGTCACGGCGCCCGACCCTAGAAGGCCGACCGCGCCTGCTCACGCCGTGACCGCTACCCTGGCGCGAGGTTCGCGCGCCGGGCCGCGCCCCATGGCGTGCTCAGCCGTCGGCCAGGACCTCGTCGAGGGTGACGACGCGGCCCTCGTCGATCGAGCGGTGGGCGGCCACGCCGACGGCGACCGACATCAGCCCCTCCTCCAGGCCCACCGCGGGCTGGGCGCCGGAGCGCACGGCGTCAGCCAGGTCCAGGTGCTCGAGGTAGCTGGACCCGTGGTGGAAGCCCTCGTAGGCGACCCGGGCATCGTGCACGACCTCGGTGCTCACCCCGGGTCGGCCCGTGGACCGGGTGCCGAGGCGCACCTCGCACGATGGCAAGAACGCCTCGACCTTCCCGGTGTCGCCCACGACCGAGATCTCCTCTTGGTTCTCCGAGGCCTCGGCGAACATGCAGAGGTCCAGCGACGCGCGGGCGCCACCGGCGAAGTCGACCACCACGAGCGCGTTGTCGATGATGTCGGGCACCTCGCCGTCGTAGCTCTCGTCGAGGTGGTTCACGTCCTGGCCGCCCGACGCCATGACCCGCACCGGTCGGTCCTCCAGGACGTGGCCCATGAGGTCGAAGAAGTGGCAGCACTTCTCCACGAGGGTCCCCCCGGTGTTGCGGCTGAAGCGGTTCCAGTCGCCGATCTTGGCCAGGAACGGGAACCGATGCTCGCGGATCGCGACCATGCGGGGTGTGCCGACGGCGCCGGCGTGGACGTCGGCGACCAGGCGGGCGACCGGCGGCATGTAGCGGTACTCCAACCCGACCCAGACGAACCCGGCGCGGCTCGGGCGGGCGCGTGCGGCGTCGATGATCTGCCGGCAGCCGGCGACGGTGGTGGCGAGGGGCTTCTCCACCAGGACGTGGACGTCGTGGGCGAGCACGTCGAGCATCACCGGCAGGTGGGTGTGGTTCGGGGTCGCCACGACCACCACGTCGCAGAGTCCCGAGGCCAGCAGCTCGCGGTGATCCACGAAGCGCTCGAAGGTCGCGCCGCCCTCGCCGGCGGCGAGCACGGCGAGGTCCCGGGACCCCTCGTGGGGATCGGCGATGGCGGTGACCTCGGCCCCGGCCACGTGCTGGAGGTTCCACAGGTGCTCGATGCCCATCATCCCCGTGCCGATCAAGCCGTAGCGGAGCGTGTCAGGAGGGCCAGCCATGGGCGGAGCGTACCTTGGGTGCAATGCGCGTCGCTTCGCATCGTTGTGAAGCTAGGCTGATGTATGTGACGAGGACTATCAGCGTTCGCCTCGATGAGGCCGATCACGATGTCTTGAAGAAACAGGCCGATCTGCTGCGGGTCCGGCCGGGGACCCTGGCGCGCATGCTGGTGCACGCCGGGCTCAGCGGTGATGGCCCCATCCGGGGGAGCGTCGATGCGCGCGCTGCGCTCGAGCGGCTGGTGCAGCGGTCACAGCAGCGGGCATCGGCCGACGCCGTCGCCCTGGTGAACGAGTCGCGCACCGCCCTCAGCCCCGACCGGTGAGCGAGCGCAGCGAGCGAACCAGACAGCACGGGCTCTCTGACGGCGGAGCCTGCGGAGCCGGCAGCGCTCATTGGTGCTCGGCGATGGGAAGGCGGCCTGATGCCACCCACGACGAGGGCGTGCACCAATGAGCGTCGTCGTCGACGCCAGCGTGATCGTCGCCGTGGTGGTCGCCGACGAGCGGCAACACGCCGCCCGGGCTCACCTGGAGGGCTGGTTGGAGACCGGTGAGGGGCTCCACGCCCCGTCAGTGTTGCCCTACGAGGTCGCCAACGTGCTCGCCCGCCTGGTCTTCGATGGCACCCTCGAGGTCGTCGACGTCGCCGAGATCTGGCGTGACCTAGCTGCTCTGGGCCTCGTCCTGCATCCGTTCGACCTCGCCCATGCGGGGCCCGAGGTGGCCGCCGTGACCGCCCGCCTCCGGCGCCGGCACGCCACTGATTCCGCCTACGTCTGCTTGGCCCAGAGCCTCGGGACGGTGGTGTGGACCTTGGACGGAGCCCTCGCTCGCAACGCCGCGGACATCGGGTTGCCGGTCGAGCTCGTCTCCTGACCGGTTCCGTTCAGAGGAGGGGGTGGTAGCCGGGGACCGAGGCGTGGGGGGTGTCGAGGTACACCTTGGCCTCGGGGTTGCCGCTGAAGCGGCCGTGGCTCCACCGGATCTCCACGTGGCCGCGCACGCTGCGGTCCTCGCCTGCCTCCCGGTCGGTCACGTTCGCCTGCCACCGCACGACTGCCTGCCCGGCCGGTTCGGGCCACACCTCGAACGCCGTGAGGCGGTACCGCTGCTGCCAGTCCCAGGCGGTGTCGATGCGCAGCCGCATGGGCGGAGCCGTGGCCGCCGACGCGCCGAGCACGAAGTACGGCGCGCCCCCGACGCGCAGCAGCCGCCAGAGCAGGCGCTCCTTCTCGGCCCGGTCGCCGAGCGTCGCCGACCAGCGATCGGCCGACCGCTCGGCGACGGCCCGGGTCAGCCCGCCGTAGGCCTCGGCGAGGGGCACCGGCAGGGTGCGGCCCAGGGTCGCCTTCAGCACCTCGCGCCCCGAGCGGGCCAGGTCACCGACCCGCTCGGGCAGCTCGGCCACCGACGGCATGCCCAGGAGGGCGGCCTCCCCGATCTCGCGTCGCGTGGTGCCAATCTCGTGTCGGGTGGCGTCGTAGAGGGCCTGGAGCTCGGTGGGGGCGACGGACGCGAACCAGTCGCCGGCCTTGGCCGCGGAGCCCGACAGCCCGCCGTCGAACAGGCCCGCGGGGGCCAGGTTGTGCAGGACCTTGGACAGGTACTTGCACGACACCAGGTACACCCGGTCGACGCGCAGGTCGGCGGGCACGTCGGAGACGAGCGGCAGCCTGTCGGGACCCTTCCACTCGATGCGGGCGGGCACCCGGCTGCGCAGCGCGTCGGCGGCCCGGAGGAAGGCCAACCCGTTGTCCCACGCCCGGGCGAAGTCGGCGGTGTGGGTGCCGGCGTCGCGAGCCGTGGTGAGGCGATCCCACTCGGGCTCGCCCACGCCGAGCAGCTCGGGCGGGCGGGCGGCCAGGGCCCAGTCGAGGTCGCCCAGGCCGAGCATGGCCAGTCCGGTCGTGATCTCAGTGACCTCGGTGCGCAGCGACGGCATGAGCCGAGGCCGTCAGGCCGTGAGGTCGTCGGGGCGCCAGAAGCCGGGTAGGGGCGCGTCGACGGTGCCCGAGGCGTAGCTGGCCAGTCGGCGACGGCCCTCGGGCGACAGCACCTCGATCACGTCGAACAGCGCGCTCGGACCGGCGGCGCGCAGGGCCCGGTCGATGGCCGAGCGGGGCGCGGGCAGAGCGGCGACGAGCAGGGT
>NZ_DATLXO010000145.1:0-24007 GCF_035575815.1 Iamia sp. | reverse complement strand
CTCGGGGGCAGGTGTGCGCCGCCACGGCCCGGCGGCGGCGACGGCGGCGGCCACCGCAACGTCGGCCTCGCGCGCGCCGCAGGCCGCCGAACGGGCGACGACGCGACCCGGGCGGCCGGGATCGACCGAGTCGATGGTCTCGGCCGTCGTCACCTCCCGGCCGCGGATCACCGCCGGCACCACAATGGTGCCGGCGTCGCCGGCGTGCTGCACAGCCGCCGCGAAGGCGTGGCGGACCTCACTGCGCCGCCACTCCCGCAGCGGTTCGGGCACGTAGGGCGACGGGTCGTCGGGGTCGGTGTCGAGACGGGTGGCCGTCCCCGGCTCGGGCAGGGCATCGACGGCGGGCGGGGCGATGAGGCCCTCGAGGGCGTCGCCCTCGGCGAAGCGGTGGCGCACGAAGGACTCGTTGCTGGTGTTCTCCAGCAGCCGGCGCACGAGGTAGGCCATGCCCGGCACCAGCTCGCCGACCGGGGCGTAGACCCGCAGCCGCAGGCCGAGGCGCGTGACCGCCCGGTGGACGGGCTCGGCCATCCCGTGGAGCATCTGGATCTCATATCCCGTGTCCGCGATGCCGTGGCTCCGGGCGTACTCGACGGCGTAGGCCAGTGAGCGCAGGTTGTGGCTGCCGAACGCGGCCCGCACCGAGCCGTGGTGGTCGTGCAACAGGCGGGTGCAACGCTCGTAGCTGGCGTCGGTCTCCTCCTTGCGCTCGAACACCGGCAGGGGCCAGCCCGCGCTCTGGGCCTGGATCGTCTCGGTGTCCCAGTAGGCGCCCTTCACCAACCGGACGGTGATGGGCCGCTCGCGCCGCTCCGAGAGGGCGATGAGGTCGACCAGGTCGTCGCGCGAGTCGCGGAGGTAGGCCTGCACGACGATGCCCATGTCGACGTGGGCGAGCTCCGGGTCCGACGCCAGCTCGCGGAACACCGCCAGGGTGAGGTCCTTGGCATCCGCGTGTTCCATGTCGATGTTCACCGTGGCGCCCCGTTCGCCCGCGAGGACCATGATCGGGCGCAGCCGGGAGGTCGCGGCGCGAATGCCCTGGGCGCGCGTGAGCGGCGCGAAGTGATCGGCGAGGGCGGAGGGCTTCACGCTCACGTTGACGCGGGGCAGGGCCCCCACGTCGTCGGCTTCGAGGTGGAGGTGGTCGGTCCAGCCCGGCGCGGCGTCGGTGAGCGCGGTCAGCAGGGCGACCACCCGGGCTGCGTAGCGATCCGCCTCCGCGGCCACCACTGTCTTCTCGCCCAGCAGGTCAACGGTGGTGGCGGTACCCGCGGCCCAGAGCTTCGCCACCCCCTCGACGGCCTCGGAGGTCGTGGCGCCGAGGATGAACTGCTCGGCCATGCGGGTGATGTTGCGCCGGGCGACGCCGGTCTCGACCCGGTGGCCGAAGGGCACGTGGTCGGCGACCCCGACCCCGAGCCCGAGGGCCTTGGGGACGCCGACGCCCGAGAGGTACTCGTCGAGGTGGCGGGCCACGTCGTCATCGCCGTCGAGGGCGGGGAAGACATCGACGAAGCGGAACAGCTGGGCCTTGAACTCGGGCTTCTCCATCGCCCAGTCGAGCATGCGTTCGCTCCACCACGACATCCGGTAGACCGACGACCCCTCGTCGCCGCCGAGCTCGGCGATGCGCCGGGCGGTGGCCGTGACCTTGGCATCCAGCTCAGCCGACACCCGGGCACGCTAACCCGGGCGGGGCACCACCTCGACGGCCCCGACCATGCCGTAGTCCTCGTGTCGGGGCAGGTGGCAGACCATCCGCACGGTCCCGGGCTCGTCGAAGTCGTACACCGTGGCGCCGGTCTGGCCGGGACCGAGGGAGACCTCGCCGGGCACGGGCGGGTGGGCCGCCTCGGTGCCGTCGGTGTGGCGGAGGTGGACCGCATCGGGCCCCACCACCAGCTCGTGGTTGAGCGGGTCGCGGTTGCGGACCACGAAGCGCACCTGCGTGCCCTCCCACACCCGGATCACCTCCGGGCTGAACCGGCTGTCGCGGATGGTGACCGTCACGGTGGTGGTGCCCGGACCCCGCACCGGTTCGGCGGCCTCGTCGTCCGCCGCGGCCACGGCGTAGCCACCGCCGGTCACTGCGCCGCCCACGACGAGGGCGGCGAGCGCTGTCGCCAGCCGCGTCACGGCTGGGGGCCCGAGGCGGGCCGGTCGGTGGCGTCACGATCGGTGGTGCGCACCGCCGGCATCGGGGGGGCCGCCATGAGCCGCACCAGCGAGACCCCGCCGATCACGGTGACCGCCGCGAGCACCCCGGCGGTCACCGGCCACCAGGCGATGCCGGCGTCGCCCTCGCCGTCGATGGGCACGGCCTGCACCTCGGGGACGCCGGCATCGGCGACCGCGGGAGCAGCATCGGCGTCGGTCGACACCGCCAGGTCGTAGTCGAGCTCCCCGGCGTCGGCCTCGAGCGGCAGGTGGGTGAACCACATGTCGTCGGGCACCCACTCCATGCCCTCGTCGGAGCGCAGGTCGGCGAGCAGCGACGCACCGGCCTCCTCGCTGCGGGCCAGCTCGAGGCCCTTGCCACCGGCGAGGAGCTGGGGCCGGTCGTCGGTCAGGAGGAACACGTCCGCCTCGACCTGCTGGTCCTCCTCCAACCCGAGCCCGAGGATGCGCAGCGGCACCCACGGGTCGTCGGTGGGGATGGTCACCATGATCGGGGTGCCGTCGCCGGCCTGCTGGCCCAGCTCGGCCGCCCGCCCGGCGTTGAACCTGGCCGCCATGAACACCGGGCTCCGCTCGGCGTAGAAGCGCAGCACCTCGGGGCTGTCGGGCGTGAGCAGGAAGCCGTTGTCGACCGCCCACGTGCCGACCTCCTCGGCCCCGCCCTTGAGCACGGTGATGTCGAGGGCGTCGATCTCGACCTCGAGGATCACCTCGGCCTGATCGGCCGACGCGGACTCGGCCCGAGCCTCGTCACCGTCGGTCGGCGGGGCGACCTCCTGCTGGAGGCGCTGGAGGGTCCAGTCCCCACCCCGCTCGACCTCCGACGGCACGTCGGGCAGCGGGATGATCGAGCCGACCTCCTCGCCCTCGCCGGTGAACTCGAAGGAGGTGACGTAGCGCTCGACGCCGTCGTGGTAGGCGGCCAGGGTCGTGGTGCGCACCAGCTCGATGGAGCCGTTCTCGCCGACGAGGCCGCCGCAGGCGAGGGCGGGCCCGGCCCCGAGCAGCACGACGGCGATGGTCGCCGCGGTGGCGGCCGCGGCGCGACGCAGTCGGCGACGAGACCGGGAGCCCCGTCGGTCCGAGTGGCGTATTGTTGCAGGTCGGCGATCGTTCATGGTGGCCTCCGAGGGGGATCGGTCACCCCTCCGACGCCGCCCGCGACACGCTGGTTCCCGACGGTGGCGATCGATGTCACCCGTCGGCCCCGGGGCCACGTCGGCCTGGCCCCGCCGCTGCGCCCGGGTCGGGGTCTCGGTTGGTTGGAGGCGCCGCCGGGAATCGAACCCGGGTTGAGGGATTTGCAGTCCCTTGCCTAAGCCACTCGGCCACGACGCCAGGTCCGAAGACCATAGCCTCCGGCTCCCATCGTCCTCCCGGGCCCGAACCGGCTGACGACGCGCCGCACCTCGACCTCAGGTGGTCACGTGGAGCACGCCGCGGAGGCCGCTCACCTCGAAGAGCTCGCGCACCGCCCGGCTGGGGTGGGCGAGCTCGAGCGTGCGCCCGCCGGCGGCCGAGGTTCGCTGGGCATCGACGAACACGCGCAAGGCGCTGGAGTCGCAGAAGGCCACCCCGCTCAGGTCGAGCACCACATCGCACCGGCCGATCGAGTCGGCCAGCGCGGCCCGCAACCGGGGCACCGAGAACATGTCGAGGTCGCCGGCCAGGCGAAGCGTGACCACGCCCTCGGACAGTCGGGAGCGGTCGATCTCGATCACGGCCCCGATGGGGCCCGACGCCTCCGGCGCGCGCGACACCTTCACGATCTGTGTCGTCCCCCCCGCCAGCCGCTGGGAAACAAGGTCATCCGGAGCGATCTGCTCATCGTCTGCCTCATCCCGCCCACTTCTCGGGTCTCTTCGATGCGTTTCGCCACCACTTTCAGCGACTGATCTGGTCGACCTGCTCACCACTGAGGCCGCTCGCCCCGGGCCGGCCGGTGGTCAGCCCGGCGTGACCCGCCTCCCAGGTGGTCGACTGACCGGCGGGTCAACCAGGCCGCTACCGTGAGACGAGATCGGCAAGGGACGAGGAAGTGGTGCACCGGGTGACCGACCAGATGCCAGAGACGCCGGCGCCCCAGGAGCGCCCTCGACCCGAGGATTGGGCCACCGACTGGGACCACACCCACGACGACTACGCGGCGGCCGCCCCGGAGATCTGGGCCGACCTGCGCGACCGTTGCCCCGTCGCCCACACCGACCGCTTCGGTGGGGCCTGGCTGCCGACGCGGCACTCCGATGTGTCGGCCATCGCCCACGACACGGACCACTTCTCGTCCCAGAGCATCATCGTCTCGGACTTCAGGCCCAGCGCCCCGGCGCCGGTCGGCTTCGCCCCGCCCATCACCTCAGACCCCCCGTTCCACGAGCTCGCGCGGCGACTGCTGCTGCCCGCCTTCTCCCCCAAGGCCATCAGGCCGCTCGAGGCCGCCACCCGCACGCTCTGTCGCGCCCTCATCGACGAGATGCTCGCGTCGGGCGACCCGCTCGTCGACGCCGCCACCGCCTACACCCAGCACATCCCTGTGGGGGTCATCGCCCACATGCTCGGGGTGCCGCCCGAGGACGGGGACCGCTTCCGGGTCTTCATCCACCGCATCCTCGAGAAGCCGGGCCAGTCGGGTCCGACCGACACCGAGGACACGATGATCAGCTACCTCCAGCGGGCGATCCAGGACCACCGCGACCACCCCCGCGACGACCTCATCGGCTACCTCCTCGGCCTCGACCTCGACGGGGAGCCGCTCGACGACGATCACATCATCGGCACCGTCGCCCTGCTGCTCATCGCCGGGATCGACACGACCTGGTCGGCCATCGGCGCCAGCATCTGGCACCTGGCCCAGAACCCCGACGACCGTCGGCGGCTCGTCACCGAACCCGAGCTGATGCCCAACGCCCTCGAGGAGATGTTGCGGGCTTACGCCCCGGTCACCATGGCCCGCCTCGTGTCCGACGACATCGAGATGGGCGGACAGCACCTCACCAGGGGCGACTGGGTGCTGCTGCCGTTCCCGTCGGCCAACCGCGATCCCGAGGCCTTCGACCGGGCCGACGAGGTCGTGCTCGACCGGACCAAGAACCGTCACGCCGCGTTCGGCCTCGGCATCCACCGCTGCCTCGGATCCAACCTCGCCCGCATGGAGCTGCGCGTCGCCCTCGAGGAGTGGCTCCGCCGGGTGCCCGACTTCGAGCTCTCGGACCCCGGTGCGGTCCGCTGGTCGACCGGCCAGGTCCGCGGCCCCCGGTGCCTCCCGCTGCGCCTGCTCGCCACGGTCCCCGCCGAGGAGGCAACGGGATGAGGGTCGTGTACGACCGCGACGCCTGCGAGGGCCACAACCGCTGCTACCTGCTGGCGCCCGAGGTCTTCGACGTCGACGACGAGGGCTACGCCATCCTCCGGATCGAGGGCGAGGTGCCGCCCGAGCTCGAGGACAAGGCCCGCCTGGCCGCCGACAACTGTCCCGAGTACGCCATCACCATCGAGGCCTGAACCGCCGACCCCACTCACCCGTTCGCCGCCGCGAGCCGGGTCGCGTGGGCGTGCACGGCGGTGCGCAAGGGTCACCCCACAAGTGTGGTCCCCGACCCTCGCGCCTGACGCTCCCGGAATCCGATGACCGTCAGGCGCACGGCCACGAACAAGAGCAGCACCGCAAACGAGAGCGACGACACACGCGCATCGAGGGCCAGGGAGATCTGGCTGGCGACGAGCGCCGATGCCACTCCGGCCGCGCCGACGAGCAGGCCGGGACGAAGGCGGGTGTGACCATGGCGCACGTTGCGCTGCGTGCCCATGATCGCGGTGGGGACGATCACCGCGAGCGACGTTCCCTTGGCGATGGCCAGGGGAAGCCCGAAGGCGATGGTCAGGACGGGCACGATGATCACACCGCCTCCGACGCCCATGAGGCCGGCGAGGACGCCGGCCCCGACGCCCAGGATGACGTATCCCATGCCCGTCAGGGCGTGAAGGGCTTGGGGCGCCGCGTCAGGGGGCGTGTCGGTCACGAGGCCCGCAGCCGTCACGAGCAGTACCCCAGCGAACCCGATCTGGAGAGCCGGTTGGCTCACACTCCCCAGCCAACGGGTGCCGACGGTGGCGCCTGCCACGGCACCGACGGCAACTAGCCCCGCCACCGTCCACTCCACCTCGTCCGCGACGCCGTACCCGATGACCCCAGCGATCGAGATCGGCGCGATGGCGGTGAGGGAGGTGCCGTGCGCCATCCGTTGCCCGAACCCGGCCAGCAGGACGAGAGCAGGCACGATCACAACGCCGCCTCCCACCCCGAAGAGCCCAGAGGTGAAGCCTGCGAGGGCCCC
The DNA here is from genome assembly GCF_035575815.1 of Iamia sp. Lineage (NCBI taxonomy): Bacteria > Bacillati > Actinomycetota > Acidimicrobiia > Acidimicrobiales > Iamiaceae > Iamia > Iamia sp. Next base: position 17,492 of record NZ_DATLXO010000145.1, on the reverse strand, counting down.
GACGAGGATCACCCGCCATGCACCCACTCCGTCACCGGTCGCGGGGGAACTGGATGCTGCTGTCGACGTCCTCACTGTGGCGTGACGAGGGAGGGCGGTGTCCGGCGACGGTTCAGCGTCACGAACCTGGGTTCGCGTCCAGGTAAGCCTCCGCGAACTCGACGTAGCTCGTGTCGACCGCATCCTCGAACTGAACGTCGTCGGATTCGATGTCTCCCCGCTCCTTGAACCACTCAAAGTCCGAACGCATCGCCTCCAAGTTGAGCGCACCGTGCTCCGCCATGAAGGCCGGGACGACCTCCTCGTAGAGGGCTCGATCCTCCAGTGAGGTGTTATCGACGAGGATGTCGATGAACTCCTCCGGTACGGGGCCCTCGCCTTCGATCACAGCCTCCCGGTAGTCTCGAACGCCGAGCGCGTAGGCGACGGCGAACCGACTGGCCAGCTCCCGGTCATCTCGGAAGCCAGGAGACGCCAACAAGATGGCTTGCTGGGAATCCCGTATCTCGTCCTCCCGAAGCCAGATCTCGGCAAGGCCCTCTGATTCTGCGATCGTCATGAGTGGTTCGATGGAGTACGCCGCGTCGAGCGACCCTTGGTCCACTGCGGTCGTCATCTCCGAAAAACCGAGGACCTCGGTCTCCACATCTTCAAGACTGAGGTCGCAGCTGTTGAGGAAGATCTCCTGGGAGTGCAGCACGCCATTCGACGTAGCACTTATCCCCAGCCGCTTACCTTCGAGGTCTTCGCATGAATCAATGGACGACCCCGGGGCCACAATGAACCCGGAGTAGCCGAAGCCTTCAGCGTTGGACCCCTTGTCGGCGAACGCCCGCACGTCGATCCCTCTTGCGGCGGCGTTCCAAAGGCCCGGAGCAACCGCTCCTCCACCGACGTCGAGTTGGTCTGACCCTAGGGGCGCCACCATCTCTCCCGAGTTGGCAAAGTTCGAGAGCTCGATCTCGATCCCGAACCGGTCGAAGTAGCCACGCTCGATCGCCAAGTAGAGGGGCGCATCGGAGTAGGCACCGACCACTCCGAGCCGGACCGTGCGAGCGGGATCCAACGGTTCGAGCTCCTCGTTCGGGTCGAGGTCTCCCGCCGCATCAGACGTAGCCTCATCCTCGTCTTCCCCGCACGCCACCATCGACAGCAGCAGCACGAGGGTTACACAACCGAAGAGGACACGTCGCATGGTGGGGGCCTTCCTTGCTGTCGTTTGTGGTGCGTGGTGGATCTTCACTGCTCTCTCCAAGGGATCAGTCGACGTTCAAGGGCATCCATCGCCATGTTGGTGATGTAACCGAGCAGACCGAGGAGGAGCAGGCCGACGAACATCCGCTCCACCGCGAAGACCTCCCATGAGGACCAGACGAGATAGCCGATCCCGGTGCGTGTGCCGACGAACTCCGCCGCCACGATGAGCAGCAGCCCGATCCCGACGGAGAGCTTGATGCCGGTGAAGATGTGCGGAAGGGCCCCCGGTAGCGCGATGAGGCGGATGTACTGGCCCCGTCGAGCACCGAAGCTCGAGCCCACGTCTCGGTAGCTCGCCGGTAGGTTCAAGACCCCGCCCATCGTGTTGTAGAGGGCGATGAAGAAGACGCCGATGGCGACGAGTGCGACCGAGGAGCGCTCACCGATCCCGAAGATCAACAGGAGCAGGGGCAGGATGGCGATCTTCGGAATCGGGAAGGTCGCAGCGATCACGGGCAAGAAGATTGCTCGTACGAGCCGCGAGAGGCCCATGACCGCCCCCAGCAGCGTGCCGGGCACGACCCCGATCACCAGACCGAGCGCCACCCGCCGCAGACTGGCGGTGACGTGCTCGGTCAGCTCGCCTGACGACGCCATCTCGCCCAGCGTGGCGAAGATCTGGGTCGGTTGGCTGAAGAAGCGAGTGTCGATCACCTCGGCGTAGGCGAGGAGCTCCCAAGCGCCGAGAAGCACCAGGGGCGACACGACGGCCAGGATCATCTCGGGTCCGGGCCGGAGCTGGCGTCGCAGGCGAGTCGCCCTGCTGGCGTTCGCCATCGCCGAGTCGACGCCTTTGGCCCCGTCGATGGAGACGGCCCCTTCGGAGGTGCCCTTCATCGGCCCGGCTCCTCGAAGCTCCTGATGACCTCGGCCTCCAGATGGCCCCAGATCTCGCGGTGGAGCGCCGCGAAGCGCTCATCGAAGCGAAGGTCTTCGCCGTTGCGTGGTCGATCGAACGGGACTGAGAACTCGGCGATGAACCGGCCGGGACCAGCACCCATGACGAGGATCCGGTCAGCGAGCAGGATCGCCTCCTCGATGCTGTGGGTCACGAACACGACGGTGCGCCGCTTTTGCTCCCACAGATCGAGCAGCTGGTTCTGCATGAGGGTGCGCGTCTGCACGTCAAGGGCGGCGAACGGCTCGTCCATCAGCAGGAGCGTCGGATCGTTGGCGAAGGCTCGAGCCAGGTTCGCCCGCTGCCGCATCCCACCGGAGAGCTCGCGGGGGAAGGCTTCGGCGAATCGCTCGAGGCCGACCGAGCGCAGCTCGACCATGGCTCGCTTCCGCCGCTCCTGACGCGAGATCCCTCGCAGCTGGAGACCGAAGGCGACGTTGTCGACCGTGCGGAGCCATGGGAGGAGGGCGTCGTCCTGGAAGACCATGTTCACGCGGTGATCTTCACCCGGCGAGCCTTGGCCGTCCTCGGACGCCTCTCGTGTGAAGGAGATGGCACCGGCACTGGGAGGAACCAGCCCGGCGAGCACTCGGAGCAGCGTGCTCTTGCCACAGCCCGACGGTCCGAGCAGAACGAGGAACTCACAGTCGCCGACCTCGAGGTCAAGGCCCTCGAAGACGGTGGCCGTGCGGTGGCGGCGCGTGAAGGAGACGGCGAGCCCGCGAGCCTGGACGGCAGGATCGGCGTGGGGCTCGCCCGCGGCTCGGGCGGAACCTTCCGACGGCGGCTCCGGCCCGATGGACGGTGGCGGGCGGCTGGGCTCAACGGAGACGGCTCCTGTGCCGACGCTTATGGCCATGGCTATCCCCCTGCGAGGTAGGCTTCGTGCGATGGTATACCGCCTACAACAGATGTCAAGGGGCCGAACTCCGCATGGTCTAGGTCTCCGTCGCCCGATGTCATACCGTATGCAAAAGGAGTGGCGATGAGCACCAGCGCGCAGGCACCCGCCGAGCCAGTGCTGTGGGAACGCGCCCGTGACCAGCTGCGGACGTGGATCATCGACGGCGCGCTGCCCGCAGGGATGCCCTTACCCGAGCAGGAGCTGGCCCGACGCCTGGGCATGAGCCGCAACCCGGTCCGAGAAGCGTTGCGCACGCTCCAGCGAGACGGCTGGGTCGTCAGCCGGGGTCGTCTCGGGGTCCGGGTGCGCGACGCCGACCCGGCTGAAGGCGCAGACGTGCTCGAGGTGCGGGCGCTGCTCGACGTCGCCGTCAGCGGACGAGCCGCCCGTCGCCGCCACGTTGAGGAGCTGCCGGCGATCGAGCGCCTGTTGACCCGGGGCGAGACAGCCACTGCGAACGGTGCGGTTGAAGAGCTGGTCGAGCTGAACCGCGAGTTCCACCACCTCGTCGCCGGGATGGCACGAAGTCCTGTGCTCGCTGAGCTGCTCGATCACCTGGACGTGCGCGTGCGCTGGTTCTTCGCCCAGGTCGCCCACGCTCGATCCACGAGCTCGTGGCACGAACACAGCGAGCTGGCCCGAGCGATCATGGACGGTGACGCCTCGGCCGCGGTTGCCGTTGCCCGTCGACACACGGCCGAGACGCTGTTCGCCTACCAGCAACGCACCGGGCTCGATCGCCGGTCGATGGCTGACGGCTACGCTTGGGAGCTCGGTGCCGATGAGAGCGCCCGCTTGCAACCTCGGGAAGGGAACGAGCCGTACGTGACGGCCGAAGAAGATGGTCAAGGCGGTGCGGTCGATGCGACCGGGCTACGGCGGTTGCAGCAAGACGATCCGCTCTGGATGCGCGTCTACCGGGAGCTCGAGAGGGAGATCATGGCTCGGCGGCTCGCCCCGGGTTCCGCTCTGGTCGAGGACACCATTGCGAAGCAGCTCGGTGTCAGCCGGATCCCGGTGCGAGAGGCCCTCCGGATGCTCGAGCGCGACGGGTGGGTGGTGACCCGCCCTCGGGCCGGAGCGACCGTGCGCACGGTCTCGCCCGCAGAGGCCACCGAGCTGTTCGAGGTCCGTGGGTTGCTCGAGGCCCACGCTGCGGGACGAGCGGCGCAACGGGCGACCGCTCGCGAGGTCGAGTCACTCCGCAGCCTCATCTCCGACGAGCAGCGGGCCTACGATCATGGGGACCGGGTCGCGATCGTCACCCTGAACGACCAGTTCCACGACGAGATCACTCGGATGAGCGGCAACCACACGTTGAGGGAGCTGACCCTCCGGGTGGCCAAGCAGGTGGCTTGGCTCGTCGCATCCTTCGCCGGAACGGCGCGGGCACCACGACTCGATGACCACCGTGTCCTGGTCGAAGCCATCGAGGCCGCTGACGTCGAGCGCGCTGCCGGCTTGGCTCGCGAGCACGTCGAGTCTGCCCGACAGGCCTACGCCGGCCGCGTGGGGAGCGGGTGACCGTGGGCCCGGGCCTTCCCAAGCAGGCGCCGATTTGGTATACAGACTACTGACTACGAGCCACAGCGGAGGAAGCCACCATGACGGTGATCGCAACAACAGAGGTCGCATCGCCCTACCCGATCGTCACCGAGGTCGAGCTCCCAGAGGTCGCCGACCTCGTCCGACGCTCGCACGAGCAGCAGTGGCAGCCGCTCGCCGACATCCCGTGGCACACCTTCGACGACGTCGAGATCAACGACGAGGTCCGCGCTGCCGCCGCGACGTTCTGGAGCCTTCGGGCGTGGATGGAGCACGGTGCCGTTCCCTACGGCGCAGAGCGGCTGAGACAGGCCATCGCCGAGCACCGGCCCTACGAGGTGAAGGCGCACCTGGTCAACTTCATCCGCGAGGAGACCCGCCACTTCGAGGCCTCCTACCTGGTGGCAGAGCGATTCGGCGGCTTTCAGCCCGGCCCCACCGAGAGCTACTTCGAAGCCATCATCCCCCGCTTCCACGACGAGCGCGAGGAACAGGAGCTCTCCTTCTACGCCAACCTGTTCTTGAACACCCTCTTCGAGTCGCTGTCGGGCGACCTCCTGCAGGATCGGTACCGCAACGCGGTGGTGCCGGCCATCAAGGAGGTGAACAAGTTGATCCTCGCCGACGAGGGCCGCCACATCCGGTTCGGCAAGATCCTCATGCAGCACAAGCTCGACGACATCACCGATCTCGAGCGTCGGAGCATCGAGAGCAAGTTCGAGGCGAAGTTGCGCACCTCGCTCCTTCGTGGCGTCTACGCGGTGACCAACCTGCCCGACGACATGCAGCAAGTTGCCGGCCAGGCGCGCCGCCTGACCGCCCAACACGGGCTCGGCGCGACCGATCCCGACGACGAGCCGACGATCCTCCGCAACGCGCTTCGGCGCCTGCGACGGGAGGTGGCGCCGCTCGACATCCGGCTCCCCCACTTCCCGGAGATCGGTGACCACCCCGACGACACCACGACTCCGGGCCCGCCCCCCGGCGACCGGCGGTGACACCGGGAACGGCGAGGGGAACCCTCGGAGCGGTCGCGGCAGGGGATCCACGCGCCGCCGTCGTTGGCCTGAGCGCCATCGCCGATGGAGGGAACGCGTTCGACGCCGTCCTGGCGGCGGCCGCGACGCAGTGGGTCGTGATGCCCGACATGTGTGGGCCCGGAGGCGACCTCTTCGCGCTCATCGTCGGCAACGGCCAGCAGGTGGCGGTCAACGCTTCGGGCCCGGCCCCGGCGGCCGGCACGGGGCCCGGCGCCGCCGCGAGCACCGTCCCGGCCGCCGTCTCGGGCATGGAGGCGGTGGCGGGCCTCGGAGCCCGGCGCCCCCTCGCCGATGCCTTCACCGCCGCACAGCGCATCGCGGCGCGCGGGTTCGCCATCTCACCGAGCCTCGCTTGGCAGGTCGACCACTCGTCCGAAGAGCTCCGCCAAGGCCTCATCGGGCAATGGGGCTCGACCGAGAGCGGTTCGGTGGTTCGGTGGCCGGCGATGGCCGCAACCCTCGGCGAACTTGCCTGCGTCGGCCCCGACGCGCTGCTGTCCGGTCAGGCGGGCACAGCCGGCGTCACTGCGGCCTCGGAGTGGGAGTCGTCGGGCTCCCGCCTCACCGCCGATGACCTCCGATCGGGGACGGCGTCCGTGCTCGAGCCGCTGCGGATCGACCTCGGTGCCTGGCAGGTTGGCGGTCAGCCGCCCGTGAGCCAGGGCGTCGTGACCCTGCTCGCCCTCCGCCTGCTCGGGACCGAAGGCCGGGACGAGCTGGCCGCAGGGACCGCACGCGGCGCTCACCTCGGCATCGAGGCGATCAAAGCCGCCTTCGCCCTGGCCGCCGGCGTCGTGACCGAGGACGGTGCCGATGTTGCCCAGAAGGTTCTCGATGACGAGCCCAGGGCCACGGGGATCCGGCTCGGTCCGCTCGCCACCGACGGACCAACGATCACGGCCGGCTACGGCGAGACCACCCATGTTGCCGCCGCCGATGCAGACGGCAACGTGGTGAGCCTGTTGCACAGCCTGTACCGGCCCTTCGGCGCGCGGGTGCTGTCGCCCTCGACGGGCATCATCCTCAACGACCGCGGCGACTGCTTCACGATGTCCGGCCCGGGATCGGCCGCTCCGGGGCGCCGGCCGCCGCACACCCTCGCCAACGTGTCTGCCATCGGGCCGCGAGGGATCGCCCTCGCCCTCGGCACCCCCGGTGCCAACGCCCAGGTCCAGACCGTCGCCCAGGTCATCGTCGGTCTCCTCCACGAACCTCCGGAGAGGTGGGCAGAGGTCCTCGACGAGCCCCGATGGGCGTTCTGGGGCGGGCGCGACGTGGCCGTCGAGAATCGCCTGGACAGGCCCTCCCTCGACGATCTCGCCGGGCGGGGCCATCGACTCGTCTCCCGCGCCAGCCACGACTGGCTCGCGGGCGCCGTCGGTGTGGCGGCGTCGACCCCGCAAGGACCTCTCGCTGCGCAAGACACCCGCCGTGCCGGTGTCGCCCTTGCATTATGAGCCGACCAAGGAGGACCACCAATGGCCTACGACGCTCTCGTCATCGACGGTCTCGAGCCCCTGGGGCAGTACTCCCAAGCGACCATCACCGCGCCCGGCCGACTTCTCCACATCGCCGGGCAGGTCTCGATGGATGCGGACACCGTCCTCGGCGTCGGTGACCCTGACGCCCAGGCTGCGCAGGTGATCGAACGACTGGGCCGGGTCCTCAGCGCGGCCGGTGCGAGCTGGTCAGATGTCTGCCTCGTGCGCGCCTATGCCACCTCGCTCGACGCGGCCCGGGCCTTCGCCCGAGCGCGACGGGACGTCCTTCGGGAACCACCTCCAGCGAGCACGGTCCTCATCGTCGCCGGCCTCATCCATCCGGATCTGGTGATCGAAGCCGAGGCCACCGCTGCCCTCGACGGCCAGGGAGACCGCCATGGCTGAGCCCATCGGCGCCGCGTCCCCTTGCGCCGAACCGGGGCAGGGCCTCACCCAGGTGCAGGCGAGGACCGGAGATGTCCTCACGCCACTGAGCTTCCTCGACCGCAGCGCGGCTGCGTTCGCCGAACGGGTGGCGGTGATCGAAGGCGATCGGGCCTTCACCTACCGCGAGTTCGCGGACCGGTGTCGACGCTTGGCGGGCGGACTCGCTGGTCGCGGGGTGGCCCCCGGCGACCGGGTGGCCGTGTTGGCCCCTAACACGTCTGCACTTCTCGAGTGCCACTACGGCGTCCCGCTGTCAGGAGCCGTCCTCGTGGCGCTCAACACTCGACTGACCGGATCCGAGCTGGCCGACATTGTCGATCACGCCGGTGCCCGGACGGTCCTGATGGACCACGACCTCATCGGTCGAGGGGCCGAGCTCGTCTCTCGCCTGGCGCCGTCGATCGACCTCATCGAGATCGGCGGACCGAACGACGGCTACGCGGACCTGTTGGCCGCCGAACCGGTCACCACCAAGCCGATCGACGACGAGTACGGGCTCATCTCGCTGAACTACACCAGCGGCACCACCGGCCGGCCGAAAGGAGTGATGTATCACCACCGTGGCGCGTACCTCCAAGCCCTGGCGATGGCCCACCATGCCCGGCTCGACATCGGCTCGGTGTACCTCTGGACCCTCCCGATGTTCCATTGCAACGGGTGGTGCTTCACATGGGCGGTGACCGCAGCGGGGGGCACCCACGTCTGTCTTCGCCGGCTGGAGCCGAGCCGGGTGTGGGACATCATCGACACCGCCAGGGTGACGCACCTCAACGCGGCGCCCACCGTCCTGGTCGATCTCCTCGAAGATCCTGCGGCGCCCACGGCCGGGATGGGCCGCTCGCTGCGAATCGCAACCGGCGGTGCCCCGCCTTCGCCCACGCTCCTGGCTGGCCTGGAGGCGAAGGGGATCGAGGTGACCCACCTCTACGGCTTGACCGAGACGTTCGGCCCGGCCGTCGTCTGCGACTGGTGGCCGGAGTGGGACAGCCTCGACCAGGCCCATCGAGCGAGGTTGAAGGCGCGCCAGGGGATCGGCAACGTCGCAACGGCGTCGTTGCGGGTGGTGGACGAGAAGGGCGTCGACGTCGCCGCCGACGGCGTGACCATGGGAGAGGTCGCGGTGCGCGGGAACAACGTCACTCTCGGCTACTACCGCGATCCCGATGCGACATCGCTCGCCATCCCCGACGGCTGGTTTCGGACCGGGGACCTGGGCGTCATGCACCCGGACGGCTACCTCGAGCTGCGCGATCGAGCCAAGGACGTGATCATCTCCGGTGGAGAGAACATCGCCTCCATCGAGGTGGAGCAGGCTCTCCTCAGCCACCCGGCTGTCCTCGAGGTCGCTGTGGTGTCCGCACCCGACGAACGCTGGGGCGAAGTTCCGCGGGCTTACGTCACCGTGCGCCCCGAGCTCCCACAGCCCGAAACCTCAGAGCTGATCGACCACGCTCGCTCCTCCATCGCCGGCTACAAGGTCCCGAAGCAGATCTTCTTCCAAGAGCTACCGAAGACCTCGACGGGCAAGGTTCGCAAGGACGAGTTGCGCTCGAGGGCATGGGCAGATCCTCAGGGGTCGGCCACATGAGCGACGGGACACGCCCTCATCGGTCCGGCGAGGGAGCACCAGCGGCGGTTGAGGCTGTCGTGGTCAAGTTCAGCCGGGGCAATCGCCAGGTCCGACTGACCTTGCCGGCCATGGAGCCATTGGCCGAGGTCACCTTGTCCGTCGACGACGCAGCCGAGCTGGCGGAGCGGATCGGTCACGCCGTCACGGCCATCCGCGCCGGACATCTCCCCCCGGGAGTCGAGACGGCACTCGATCTCGAGCTGTGAGCGGGACCGCCGCCGGCGTCGAACGAACAGGAGGAGGCGCCTCGGGGCGAGCGCTCTGGCCGGGTCTCCTCCTGGTCGCAACCGGGGTGGTCCTCTGCCAAGCCATCGCCGCGCTGTGGGCGCCCGTCTCACCGCTGGTCGCGGCGGTGATCTTCGGCGTGCTGCTCGCCAACGTGGCGAGGCTCCCGTCGTCAACCGGCCCTGGCCTCCACTTCAGCGGCCACCAGCTGCTTCGTGCCGGGGTCGTCCTGCTCGGCTTCCGGCTCGCTGCTGGTGACATCATCGATCTCGGCGGCCCCGGTGTGGCGCTCGTCGTCGTCACCGTCACCATCACCTTCCTCGCCACCCGGGCTCTCGGACGCCTCCTCGGGCTCTCGGAGGGTCTCAGCCTCCTCGTGGCGACCGGCTTCTCGATCTGCGGCGCCTCAGCGGTCGCAGCCATGCAGGGCGTCGCCGAAGCCGAAGAGGAAGAAGCGGCCTACGCCGTCGCTCTGGTCACGCTCTGCGGCACGCTCTCGATCGTTGGGCTACCGCTGGTCGGGGCCTCCCTCGGGCTGTCCGACACTGCCTTCGGAACGTGGGCGGGAGCCAGCGTCCACGATGTCGGACAGGTCGTCGCCACCGCCTCCACCGCCGGTTCCGCGGCCCTCGCCACCGCGCTGTTGGTCAAGCTCACCCGGGTCGCGCTTCTCGCTCCCGTCGTTGCGGGCGTCGGCCTGACTCGGCGCCGCAGCGTGAGCCAGGAGCGACGGCCGCCGCTGGTGCCGCGCTTCGTCATCGGCTTCCTCCTGGCCTGCGCCCTCCGCTCGACCGGGGTGGTGGGGCCGGGTTTCATCGATGCGGCCACCACCCTTAGCGACCTCCTGCTGACGGGCGCTCTCGTGGGCTTGGGCTCCAGCGTGTCGATCATGCGACTCCGGCGGATCGGTGGTCGTCCGCTCTTGCTCGGCATGTTGGCTTGGGCCGTGATCGCCGCCACCTCGCTCGGAGGCACGCTGCTCCTCGAACGTTGAACTGGCCGCGACAGCGGCGCCCCGCGACGGGGACGGCGACGCGGGGCCGGTGTCAGGTGCCCGCGACCCGCATCCGTCCGATGTCGACCGTCTCAGTCGACGGCTCGGCGTCCGCCCCATCGCGGGAGCGGGGGTCGTAGGTCCACGTGGAGAGCTCGGCGTAGTCCGCGTGTTCCCGGGCCTCCAGGTGCCCGACGTACCACCCCACCTGCCCTCGCTGACGCCACCCGCTCGGCAGCCTCACGCGCCCGCCGTGGTCCGGATCGCCCCACGCGGGCTCACGCTCGCTCGTCGTCCACGACTTCAGCTCGACGTCGTCGCCGATGACCCGCGCGCAGACGTGCCACGGGAACGGCCGGCCGGCGAAGGACCAATCGAGCTCGACCCGGCCCTCCCAGCGGAAGGGGTGACCATCGCGGGCGGTGTCCCAGGTGTGGACGTTGAAGATCCAGCCGGCGCCGTAGTAGACGTTCTGGGTCACGGTCACCGCCCTGATGCGCGAGCCGGCACGGGTCACCCGCAGGGCGGCTCCCTGCTGGGCACCCGCGCTGCGTCCGGTCCACACCGCGCAGGACTCACCGTCGACCACGGCGTCGACCCCCTTGGGCCAGATCAGCATGCGGGTGTTGCCGTCCACGTTGGTCGCCAGCGCCTCGGCGTGGACCCCGGTGCCGGTGGTGGAGATGGCGAAGCGATCGACTCGGTCCTGGGTGACGTAGCCGGCGCCGTAGGTGCTCGAGCTGTTGGCGGTGAAGAGCGGCAGACGGCTCGGCTGGCAGCCGGCCAGGACCACCAGGGACACGAACGCGACCAGACTCCCACGGGCACGACGACGCCGATGCTCTGTCACCACAGGGATCCTCCCACCGCTCACCCGACCGCGCTGCCGTTCGGTCGCCGCACGGTATCCATCGCCGACGGTGGCGGTCCAGGACGCGAGCGGAGGGCCGCGCGAAGCGGAGGCGCCATTCGCGCCGAACCGGAACGAGGTCGACTCGTGCGTTGGCCTCATTTCAACGTAGCATTACGTTGTGGCGATCCCGAGACGACGTGACCTGAGAGCCGACGCCCTGGGTGTGCTGCTCGCGGCGCCCGACGGCATCGACGGGACGGGCCTGCAGGACGCGGTCGCCGAGCTCTCGGGGCGACGGCCTCGGACCTCCTCGCCTGCCTGCTCAAGCTCGAACGGCAGCGGTTCCTCGTGGTCGAACGGCGGGACGGGCACTGCTTTCGCCTCAGCGAGACGGGCATGACCGAGGCCTGCGAACAGGGGCGCGGCCAGGTGGTCGATGTGATCGTCGTGATGCTCGACCTGGTCGGCTTCGTGTCCTTCACCGAGGAGGCGGGTGACGGCGCGGCCCACGAGCAGGCGAGACACCTGGTGCAGTGCGCCGATCGGGAGCTGAGGGCGAGCGGCGGTCGGGTCCTGAAGGGGCTGGGCGATGGGATCCTCGGCATGGTGCCGCCCGACACCGACGCGCTCGAGGCGGTGCGGCGCACCGCGAGGGTCGTCTCGGACGCCGGTGTCGAGTGGCGACTGCGGGCCGCGGCCCACCACGGCGCCCCGATCCTGCGCTCCGGCGACCTCTTCGGACGAGACGTCAACCTGGCGGCCCGCCTCTGTGCCCTTGCCAGTCCCGGCGAGGTGGTCATCACCGTCGACGGCAACAGTGATGGTCCCCGAGCCTCGACCGACGACATCGAGCTCGTCGCGGTACGGGGCCGCACCGACCCTGTCCCGGTGCAGAGGTTCGCGCTGTGACGCGGGTGTTCCGCCGAGGAGAGCTCAAGCAGGCGATCGTCGAGCTGCTCGCCGATGAGGGCCCGGCTCACGGCTACGCCGTGCTCGCGGGTCTGCGTCGCCAGGTCGGCCCGCACTGGCGACCCAGCCCGGGCGCGGTCTACCCCGCCCTGCTCGCCCTCGAGGACGCCGGGCTGATCACTGGCGCGCGAGACGGCGATCTCCGGACCTACGCCGTCACCGACCGAGGTCGGCACCTCGTCGACCCCGGCGGTCGCGTCGTGGCCCGTGCCGCCGCCCGGCTGGGCACCCGCCGGCCGGCTCCGACCGTCGGCGACCTGCTCGACGACTTCGCCTCCACCTTCCCGGACCGACGACACGTGCTCGTCCCCGCCGACGAGCGCGCCGCCGTCGACGTCCTCGACCGTGCTCAGCGTGAGCTGGCCACGCTCACCACTCCCCCCGACCCCCACCCCGGAGATGATCGAGATGGATGACTTCGCCACCGCGGCGTTCCGAGAACGCCGAGCCCACCGCACCGCCCGCCGACGGGCCCTGCTCGTCCACGTCGCCGTCTGGATCACGGTCAACGTGTTCCTCGTGGTGGTCTGGGCGCTCAGCGGTGGAGGCACACCGTGGTTCCTTTACGTGTTGTTCGGGTGGGGCATCGGCGTCGCCGCCCACGCTGCGACCACGCTCCTGGCCACCGATCCCGATGACATCCTCTTGGCCGACGAGGAGCGACGCCTCCGCGCCGAGCCCCCGCGCTGAACGACCGCCTTTCGGGCATCGCGTGGGCCCGGCCGCAGACCCCGACCATGAGGCCACCGGGCCCGGCGTCGGAACTGTGGTGGGAGGAGCGACGACCGGGCACACTGGTGCCCGAGCCCACCCCGAGCCCGAGGAGATCCATCGCCCATGAGCGTCTACAAGGTCATCGAGATCATCGGCACGAGCAACGACTCGTGGGAGGACGCCGCCATGACCGCGGTCAAGCGGGCGCGCGAGACCGTGCGCGACCTCCGGGTGGCAGAGGTGGTGGAGCAGGATCTCGACATGGGTGACGGCGATGTCGTCACCTACCGCACGAAGCTCCGCGTGTCGTTCAAGTTCGAAGGCGACCAGTAGCGGAGGTGTGGCGGGAACTGGCGGGTCAGGCACCGCAGCGCGCCAGAGCCGGACGCGAACGTTGCCTCCCCGGCGGCCGTCGTGAGGACGGCACGCCGATCGGGTCGGTGCCTGTGCCCGGGTGATGCCATCCGGTGGTGGGCCGTGTGGTCCCGCTCGCCCAGCAGGCGGTGTTCCAGCTCGCGTGCCACTGGACTCACGCGACGGCCGAGGCTCCGGTCAGCTCAACCTGGACCGTCACCCGATCCGTGGTCGCCATCGGGGACCTCGAACACCGAGAAGCCCCACATGCCCCAACGCTCGTGACACTCGCCACGCTCTTGCTCAGCGCTGCGTCGTCCGGGGTCATCGAGCCGAGACGCATCACTGCCAGGACGGCAGGGACCTCGCGGCTTCGGAGCCTCAGCGCTCCATGGATCACGCCCTCGCGTGCTCATTCATCTTCTTGCTGACCGACGGTAGGGAACCTGGTGCGCCGGGTCGGCGTAGAGGGATCGGCCTCGCTCAGGGACCGCTGAGCCGCGCCGGTGTGCGCACCGGTCCGGCTGGCAAGGCCCTGCCCTCAGAGTGCCACGACCGCTCGGCGTGACGCCCGGTCGTGGGAAGGGTTGCCCATTCACGGCGCCCCGGGCAGCCCCTACGGTCGAGCGGATGGAGCGATCCCTTGGTGTGCCCAACGCCGCCGATCCCGCCGTCCTCGACCGGTTCGCAGCCGATTCGCGCCGCTCTGCCGCGGACGTCAACCAGGTCCGCTCCCGCCTGGCCGGCGCCCGCATCTCCCCCCGGGCCGATCGCTTCGGTCTGGTGAGCGACCTGATCGGCCAGCACGACGACGCCAAACGCCAGGTGGTGGACGCCTTGGACTCCGTGGCCGAAGGCTTCGACCACCTCGACGCCTCGGCCGGCCAGTTCGCCGAGGCCTTCCGCGTCGCCTCGGAGGTGCGCTGACATGGGAATCGACCTGGCCGACGTGACCCCCGACTTCGTCGATGACGCTGCCGGCTTCCTCGCCACCTCGGTGGTCGGCCTCGTGGCCAAGACCGCCGAGGGAACCTGGGACCTGGCCACCGACCCCCTCGAGGCGATCTACGCCGAAGCCCGCAAGGGGGTCGCCCACCTTGAGCAGAAGCTGGCGCCGATCGCCGACTTCGCCACCAACCCGGTCGGTGACGCCGACTCGTTGCGCCAGGCCGCCCGCATCTGGGGCGAGGTGGCCGACGCCCTCGGCACCGAGGGCCAGCGCCTCAAGAGCCGGGGTCCGGCGCTCGGGCGCACCTGGACCGGCCCCAACTCCGACTCCTACCTCGACGCCGTGACGGGGTTCTCGGGAACTCTCGCCGACGTGGAGAGGGCCGCCCGCGACGTGCAGCGGCTGCTCGACCGCGGTGCGGGCAGCATCGACGACCTGAACCGCGAGGTCCACCTCCTCGTGGTCGAGACCGCGGCGTGGATCGGGTTCTCCGTGGTGCTGGGCCTGATCACCGGCGGCGGCGGGCTGGCCGTAGGCGTCGCCCGGGTGGCGGCGACCGTCAAGAAGGTCACCGCGCTCTTGGAGCGGGCCAAGCGCGCCCTGACCGCCCTGCGGGTGGCCCAGGCCGTGCGCTTGTCGCGGATCGCCTTCGGGCTGAAGGCCACCGCGGATGTGAGCCGCCTCTCCCGAGTGGCCCTCTCCGGTGCCTCCGTGGCGGCCAAGGCCTCCAAAGGCGTCAAGGTCGCCACCTCCACGGTGGGGGCCAGCCGTTTCGGGGCCCTGGGCAAGACCCTGGCCAAGACCGCCAACCCGGTGAACTCCAGGATCAAACGCATCGCCCTCACCTCCTCGACCGCCAGCAGCGCCCTCACCACCGCCCTGTCCAAGGACCCCAAGACGTGGACCGACGAGGACATCGCCGGCATCCTCTTCGGCGGCTACCTCTCGGCCGCCGGTGCCGGCCCGGCCACCAAGCTCCTGGAGAGGGCCGGGATCACCGGCACCGTCAAACAAGCCGCCATCCAGGGGGCGGCGTTCGGTGGAGCCTCCAGCGTCGCCACCCAGAAGGTGTTCAGCGGCGAGGTCGACGCCTCGGAGGTGGGCTTGAAGGCGCTTTTCGGCGGCGCCGGCGGCGGGGTGGGGCGGGCGTCGGTGCGCCGGTCGCTGGCAGCGTCGAAGAAGGACAAGGCGGCTGCGCTGTCTGCGCTCGGTTCGGGGACTTCGGGAGTAGGGAGCGGGACGCTGAAGAAGCGCGTCGATGACCTGTTCGCCCGGCGCGACGAGCTGATCAAGGCTCGCGGTCGCGTCGGCGTGGAAGGGGTTGGCGAGGGCCTGATCAGCCGCGGCGGCAATGCGGTGCTCAACGGTGAGCATGCGCCGTCCGCCCCGCCCGAAGTCTCCCCGCCGGGTTCCCGTCGCTTCCACCTGCCCGCCGCCCCCGAGCTGTACCGGATACGTTCCGGTGAGTCGCTGTGGTCCATCGCCGGCGAGCGTCTCCACGATCCGCAGATCTGGCAGGAGATCCGCCGGGCCAACCCCGGCCTCACCGACCCCGACCTCATCCACCCCGGGGACCGCGTGGCCATACCCGCCGGCCTGGGCTTCCGCGTGGCTGACTGAACCCTCCGGGAGAGCCGGATATCTGCCCCCGGCATTGGGGCCCTTCCTGGTACCTGAGCTCCGCAGCTTGGGGTCATGAGCATGGTCATCGGTCCTCCCGGTACTGCTTGGCAAGATGAGCGGCGGCGACGTAGCAGCCAATGGGCCGGCACCGTCGTGGGTCTCCGGAGTTCGGTGGCGCCAACGGCACGACGAGCACCTGGCCGGCAACCTCGCTCGCGAACGGTCAGGATGACCCCGGCGCGTCAGCGACCCAGGGTTCTGGGGCACCAGGAGGCGGGGTGAAGATCGGAGCTCAGATGCGCCAACCGTGGACTTGCTCGACCGGCAATGCTGCCGGCAGCACCAGCGTCGAACCGCTCAAGGCTCGCCGACCGAAGAGATGTCGTAGCGCTTCACGTCGGCATCGACGATCGCAGCCTGCTGGCCGTCGCTCGGCCCGGCACCGCGGAAGGCGAGCAGGTCCTCCTCACCGTCCCACCGCTCGTAGATGCGAATCCGGGCAGGATCCACGCTGTCGGCGGTGATCGAGAAGCCAGGAGCGCTTCCCCGGGGCCACGGGCGTCGTCGTGCCTCTCACCGCCAAGGGCTTCACGCTCGACAAGCGGGCCCAACGCGGTTCCATCCATCGTCGAGGAGTACTGGTCGGCACCTCGTCGCAGGGCGGGGTCAGGTGCCGCAGAAGGTCTGGTAGCCACCGAAGGTGAAGGGGGAAGGCTCGGCGTAGCGCTCGAGGCCGGGGCGTTCATCGAAGGGCTGGGCGAGCACGTCGAGCAGGCGGCGGAAGGGGTCGAGGTCGCCGTCGGTGGCTACGGCCAGTGCCTCCTCCACCAGGTGGTTGCGGGGGACGTAGACGGGGTTGACCCGGTCCATCGCCTCCGCGGACGGCTGTGCGCCGCGAGGCTGGGACGACACCCGGGCCTGCCAGCGGGCCGACCAGGCGTCGAAGGCGTTGGGTTCGGCGAACAGCGTCCGGGCCCGGGCTTCGTCGCCGCGGAGCGTCGACGACAGGGCGCGGAAGCAGGACGTGAGGTCGACGGCCTGGGTCTGCAGCAGGGCCAGCAGGTCGTCGACCAGCTCGACGTCGCGCGGCTGCTCGTCGATGAGGCCGAGCCTGGCCCGCATCCCGGCGCGCCAGTGCCCCTCGTAGCGTGCGGGGTACGCGTCGAGCACGGTGGTGGCGGCGGCGACGGCGGCATCGGTGTCGTCGTCGGCTCCGAGCAGGGGCAGCAGGGTCTCAGCGAGCCGGGCCAGGTTCCACTGGGCGATGCCGGGCTGGTTGCCGTAGGCGTAGCGCCCGCCGTGGTCGATGGAGCTGAACACGGTGGCGGGGTCGAAGGCCTCCATGAACGCGCAGGGGCCGTAGTCGATGGTCTCGCCCGAGATGGTCATGTTGTCGGTGTTCATGACGCCGTGGATGAACCCCACGAGCATCCAGCGGGCGACCAGCGAGGCCTGGGCCTCGGCGACGGCCTCGAAGAAGGCCAGGTAGGGCTGCTCGGCGTCGTCCGCACCGGGGTGGTGACGGGCGATGGCGTGATCGGCCAGGCGCCGCACGAGCGCGCGGTCGGGGTGGGTGGCGGCGTACTGAAAGGTGCCGACGCGCAGGTGG
>NZ_DATLXO010000144.1:0-4504 GCF_035575815.1 Iamia sp. | reverse complement strand
CTCAGCGGATAGGTCACCACTTCGCTTGCTCCTCGTCGCCTGGCGGCTCCGAGAAGGGCCAGAGAACCGTGCTTGCCCGCTCTTGGCTCGCTTCGCTCGCCGGGCCGCTCGGGCCACGGCCTCCCTATCCGCTCGGCCTCTGAGACCAGCGCGGCGCGGCCCTCGGAGGCGCCGCGCTACCACGTGACACCCGCGGCGACCAGGACGCAACGGATCTCGGCGATGGCGGCGTCGACAGCACCGGCCAGGGCCGGGGAGATGCCCTCGCCGAGCACGTCGTGACGGGCGATCTGGCCGCCGATCAGCCAGACCGTGGCCGGTAGGACGCCGAGGCCCTCAGCGAGCATGAGGGCCCGCTCCGGGGTGGCGTAGTGCATGTCGGCGAGCTGATCTCGACGCTCGTTCACCGGCAGCGCCGCCACATCGAGCACGTCGGGCACCAAGACCAGCACCGTTCCCGGCGGCCGACCGAGGTCGACCGCGTCCACCACGACCAGCACGTCGACGGGGTCCAGCATCTCCTGCACCATGTGGATGCCCCCGATGCCGACCTCCATGACCTCCACGCCCGCGGGAAGCGGGCCGGACCGAAGCCGTTCGGCGACCACGATGCCGAAGCCGTCGTCGCCGCGCAGCACGTTGCCGAAGCAGGCGACGAGCGCTCGCACCGGCCGTAGGGTACGACGTCATGGCCGGCGGCGAGCATCCCCTTGATGGCGCGGTCCGCCAGCTCGACGCCGAGCTGCGGCAACACCCCGAGGACCGTTACCCCGTCCAGCACGCCACCGCCCGCTTCCACCTGGGCACCGTGAGGCTCAGCGAGGGGAGGCCGGACGAGGCCATCACATCGCTTCGGACCGCCGTGCGCCTCTTCGCCGACCTGCCGGTGGAGAGGGCCAAGGCGGTCAACATGCTCGGCGTCGCCCTCCGCGCTGCGGGCGCCCCCGCCGATGCGGCGGAGGCCTTCGCCGATGCGGAACGGGCCTTCGGTGCGGCGCGACAGCCCCTCGAGCAGGCGGCGGCCACCTTCAACCTGGGCTTGACCGCGCTCGACGAGGGTGACCTGCCGGTTGCGTCGCAGTCGTTCCGGCGGGCCCGGGACCGGTTCGCCGGGGAGCGGGCACCGGCGCAGACGTCGGCCGCGGGGCGTGAGCTCGCCGCCGTCCTGCTGGCCCAGGGCCGCCTCGATGAGGCCGTCGAGGTCGCCGAGGAGGCCAGCGTGCAAGCTGAGCACGCCGGTGAGCTCGCGGCCATCGGTGGCGCCGCCAACGTGCTGGGCCTCGCCCAGCTCGCCCGGGGCCGCGGTGAGGAGGCGGCGGCCGCCTTCCAGGTGGCCGCCGGCGCCCACCCGCGCCTCCTGCGCCCCGAGGGCTACGCCATGGCCAAGGCCAACCTGGCCCTGGCCCGCGAGGCGCTCGCGGAGGGTCCTCGGGCCCGGTTGGCCGCACGCCAGGCGCGCGACACCCCTGGCGCGCCGACGGCTGCTCGCGACCACGCCCTCGCCGTGCTCCGCCGGTTGCCCGACGCGCCCGACGACCTGATGGCGGTGCTCGACCAGGAGCCGGTCGAGCGGTGGCCCGCCGTGGTGCGCGAAGAGGTGACCCGCTGGCTGGACATGGCACCGGGCGAACAGCAGGAGGCCGCGGCGGCGTTGGTCCACGGTCAGCTCGGCCGCGGCCGGCACTCCGTCGACCTGGCCGAGGCCTGGATGGGGGTGCTGCTGGAGCTTCCTCCCGACGCCATGGAACGGTTCATCCACCTCGTCGTCGGGGCCGTCGGCACCTGCGATGAGCACGACGGGGAGCGGTTCCGCAGCGAGGTGGCCCGGACCATGGCCCACTTCGGTGTCCCCCAGCTGCTGCGGCTGCGCGACGCCTTCCAGGCGGCGGCGGATCGGCTCGGTCAGGACGGCTCGTGGAGCTAGAGACGGATCTGGATCCCGGCGTGCTGGGCCGCCTCCTGCCGGGTCGCGCCGTGCGGAGCTACCCTGCGGTCCTGTCCACCGAGGCCGACGCGCAGGGCTGGGCCCGGGCCGGGGCGGCGTCCGGATCGGTGGTGGTGGCCGACTACCAGGCGTCGGCGCGAGGTCGGGCCGGTCTCCCGTGGCAGGTCGAACAGGGGGTCGGCCTGGGCTTCTCGCTCGTGGTGCGCCCGGACCTGCCCTCGGCCCGGGAGGGTTGGCTCTACAGCGTGGCCACCACGGCCCTGGCCGATGTCATCGCCGCCACCGGGGCCTCCGATGTCACCACCGAGTGGCCCGACGAGGCCCATGCCTCTGGTGAGCGGGTCGCGGCGGTGGGCGTCACCATCGAGCTCGGGGGGGCCACCGTGGCGTGGGCGGTGGTGAACGTGCTGGTGGTCGACGCGTCTCCTCCTCGCGGGCCGCTCCTGGCTCGTTCGGTCGAGGCCATCGAGCGCCGGCTGGACCAGGCCCCCTCGGAGGTGCTCGACGACCACCGACGACGGTGCTCCACGCTCGGACGCACCGTCCGGGCCCGGCTCGTCCCGATGGGGCCGAGCGGCGTGCAGATCGAAGGACGGGCCGACCGCCTCCTCGCCGACGGGGCGCTCGTCATCGAGACCCCCCGAGGCTCCCGCGTCGCCGTGCTCCCGCACCACCTGGGGATGCTCGACCGCGTCGATGACCCGGACGGGTAGCGCTCTCCCCTACGGCTCGGACTCGAGGGCCTGGAGGCGGTCGAGCTCCGCCAACAGCGCCCACCACAGCGCCCAGTCGAGGTGGTCCATCCCCGCGGCGGCGTGCCCGGAGCCGATGAGTGCCCGCAACCGGTCACGGTGGGCGAACGCCGAGCCCCACCGGCCGCAGGCTTCAAGGCTCTCGAGCGCCGCGAGCAGCGACCGCAGCTCGGCCACCGCCGGCGAGGGCTCGAGGCGGTCACCGGCGACCATCTCCCGCAGCCTGGCGCCCAGCTCGACCAGCGGCGCCCGGCGGATCTCGGTCCGGACGAGGCCCAGGATGTCGTCCACTGAACCCGCCATCTCGGGGGACAGCTGGTCCTCGGGCCCCGTGCGCACGGGCTCGACCTCCACGATGACGATGTGGGGCGGCAGCACGCCGAGGGCGTGGGCGACCTCGATCACCAGGTCGATGGTGACGTAGCCGGTCACCGCGTCACCGATGGCGCCCTGTAGCTCCTGGGCCGTCAGCTCCAGCCGCTCCTTCCGGACGACCTTCCTCTCGACCGTGCCCGGCGTGCGCCCTCGGGTCGCGGCGCCCACGAGCACCAGGGTGGACGGTCGGGCCTCATCGAGCCGTTGGGCCACGGCCACCGCCCCGTAGTGCAGGTCCTCGACGGCGACGTGGGAGCCGAGCTCCTCGTCCCCCAGGCGCTCGACGAGCCGGCGGCCGACGTCGAGGTCCCCCTGGTAGAGCTCACCGACGCCGCCGACCAGCACGCTGATGGCCGGGGCCGGTGCCTCAGTCGACACCGCAGGAGCAGGTGTTCACCTCGCGGACCACCTCGCCGTGGTCGGTGTGGACGTGGGTCGTGCACGGCATGCAGGGGTCGAAGCTGCGGATCGTCCGCAGCATGTCGATCGACGTGAACTTCGACGGGTCCGAGCAGTCCTCGATGATCGGCGTGTTCATGACCGCCTCCTCATACGGACCGGGCTGGCCAAAGGGGTCGCGGGGCGAGGCGTTGATCGTCGACGGCGTGCAGATCTGGTAGTTCACGATCTTGCCCTGGTCCATCACCATGTGGTGCGATAGGAAGCCTCGGCCCGCGCCCCACCACCCCACGCTGCGGGTCTCTTCTTGAGGGATGTGGCTGGTCAGCTCCTCGGAGGGGACGGCGGCGACCCGTGTCTCGCCCTGGCGCAGGAGCTCATAGGCCTCCATGAGGTTGACGAGGCCGACGAGCTGGGAGAACACGTAGTGGTACGCCCGTCCGCGGTTGCGCTCGAAGGCGTTCCAGGACTCAGGAACGTGCCATTCGACGTCGGTCTCGCGGGTGAAGCCCTTGGGGATGTGCATGCGCAGGCTGTGGCCGGTGGCCTCGTAGAAGTCGTTCACCGGGTGCTTCTGGGCCATCGAGGTCATGAACAGACGGGCGTAGGCGCCGGCTTCGACCACCTGGCGGTCCCATCGGGGGGTGCAGGCCCACGTGTACTTCTCCTTCCAGTTCCTTCCGCTGGGCTTGGGCAGCGTGCGCTTGTTCCACGGGTGGTACGGCCCGATGGCGTTGCCCAGGGGGTCGGTGGTGTACCGATCGCCGGCCCACCCGTCGTAGTAGGAGTGCTCGATGAACTCCTCCCAGCCCACGTTGATGTCGGTGAGCCGGGTCGTGACGAGCTCACCGTCGATCACCACCCCCGGCGTCGAGAACCGCTGCTCGCCCCACTCGTTGCAGGTCTCGTAGCGGGCGTCGTAGAGCTGGTGCTGGTCCCAGAACCCGGAGTCGATGAGGTTCACGGGGCGCGTGCCGACCTGCTTGTAGCGCTCGTCGCACTCGTAGAAGAACTCGGGGATGTCGTTCCACAC